>CBFDAN010000148.1:0-5222 GCA_965602815.1 uncultured bacterium | reverse complement strand
CCGGTTGGGGCCAGCCGCTGCGGCACCGGGCGGCAGATCACACTGGATTTCTGGAGAAGTGAAAGATCCTCGATCGCGCGGAGCACGATCGCCATCTCGTCGCGTCGCTCCCTCCAACCGAACAACACGGTATTCGAGGCAATCCCCGCGATTCCGTTTGACTGCGCCACAGACACCATGCCACGCGCAAGATCGGGAACGATCTCAACTTCGCCGAATCCGGTGAGACCGGCTTGCTCGAGTGACGCGTTGAGGTCGCGAACGGCGTCCGGAACACGGGCAACATGGTCGGCGATCGACCCCTCAATCAGTTGGTTCACCGTCAGGATCCCACGGTCCTGCACGAGCCAGTTCGCGAACCGAGCCGTCTGGAGGTCTCGTTCGGGGTCGGTGGTGAACATCAGCACGTTGGGGCGCCAATTCCGCGGCTCCTCAGGGAGTCGCCGCAGCTGAAGGACGGTTGACCGCACGAACGAGACGAGGGCGCTGCGTCGTACGTCGCCCCATCGTGCCGTCAACGCCCGCCGCCGAACGAGGAGGTAGATCCCGAGCTCGACGACGACGGCGAAGAGCGAGGCGAGCGGGCTGATCAGGAACATTGCCCAGAAACAAGCGAGAGCGCCACCGAGCGAGACGGCCCAGTGGACCTTCATCGTTGGCCGGAACGACGGATCTCCGCTCAGACGCTCAAGCCCGGCGACGAGGTTCACCATGCCGTAGGTCGTTAGGAAGAACATGGTGAGAATGGGGGCAACGGCGTTGAGGCCGCCAAGTCCGACTGCAAGGAATGCGATCCCCGTCGTGATGAGGAGCGGCACGCCCGGCCCCTGGATCCTGCCGATCCGCGCGGCGAACGATGCCGGGAGGATGCGGTCGTTGACGAGTGCTTCGAGTGTCCGCGGCGCACCGAGAACACTCCCAACTGCAGACGAGAAGATCGCACCCCACAAACCGGGGAAGATGAGGAACGCGAGCCCGCCCGCGATCGTGAACCAGATCAGAGGATCGTTGACGAGTTCGCTTGGGGAGGCGGCAAGGGCCAGAGCGATCGTCACTGCCACGTAGACGACGAACCCGACCAGCACGGCAGAGATGGTCCCTCTCGGTATCGACCGAGTCGGATTCCGAAGATCGCCCGACAGCGAGATACCCGCCATGATTCCGGTCACCGCTGGGAAGAACACGGCGAACACTGCCCAGAATCCGACGGGATCCGAGACATGTGCCGCGAGATCGACGCTGTCCGGCATCGATCGAGCAACCCCGACAAACAGCACGACCAGCGAGAGGCCGATTGCAGCCATGATCGGGAGTTGCAGCCGCAGCGCCACGCCGGCGCCGCGTGCTGCGAGCAGCGCGACCAGTAGCACGGTTACCGCGGCGATCGGCATCTGGGGTAGATCGGGCCAGACGTACTGCAGTGACTCCGCGAGGCCGTAGGCGTACAGCGTGATCGAGAAGGCCTGGGCAAGGAAGAGCGGGAGGCCGATGGCGGCGCCGATCTCCACGCCGAGGCTGCGCGATATGATGTAGTAGGCGCCGCCCGGACCGACCTCCATATTCGTCGCGACGGACGAAACGGACAGCGCCGTCGCGAGCGTGATGAGGTTCGCGACGATGACGATGGCCAATGCACCGACGAGGCCGACGTTGCCGACAACCCAGCCGGCGCGGAGGTACAGGATCACACCGAGGACGGTGAGGATCGAAGGTGTGAAGACACCGATGAACGTGCCGAGCCCCCTGCCGTCACTCGAGCCGAGCGAGCGCAAGCGTGTGATCAGTGCCGTCATCGACGACCGTCGGTCCGGATCGAGCACATGGATCGTGTCATCGTCGCGGAGCCTACCGGCTGTCGCCGCGTCGCCGTGTTGTTCGCTCGCGGACCCGGGAGCAGCTCCTCCAGACGATCGACGACGCGCCTTTTGCGATTCATCGCCGATCGCTCAATGGCGAAGAGGTAGGGATGGTCTGATCCGTAGAAGGGGAGAACCGCTGTCGGCTCATTCATCCGGTTTGGGGGACCTGCGCAACGACTTCGTACGTGATCGAGATCGCTTCTCATCGACACGTCGTCGACGAGCGGCACGGCTCGGTTTGGTGGCCTTGCGCTTCGGCGGGTCCGGTTGCAGCGCCTCGCGGAGTAGTTCTCCCAGCCGACGCCTGGCGATCTGACGATTTCGCCACTGCGAACGTGTTTCGTCTACAGCCACCGTGATGACGGGGACGTCGCCGATCCTCTGAAGCAGTCGGCGCCGGGTCTCGTCATCGAACGCACGAGACTCGGCCACGTCGAACCGAAGTTCAGCGCGCGTCGAGGATCGGTTGGCATGTTGCCCACCGGGACCACCGGCCGGTGAGAACGTCCACACCAGCTCATCGGCCGGAATCGAGATCGACTGGCTGATCTTCAGATCGTCCATGCCCGAACGGTACCGCGAACGCCGACTGATTCCTTCCCCATACAGGGTTGACAGGGGACGTAGGATCAGGAGTTGATGCGCGCTCACGACGAAACATTCCTCCGAGAGGTTCTCCCGCCCGAAGACCGGGTTATCGAGGCCGTGGTCGCCCGCTACCAGCGGGTCGCACCGGCTATCACTCGCTTCGCTCGCAGCATTGCAGGGAACGAAGAGTTGCGCGTTCGGCTCGGGTCGCAAGCGTCTGCCTCCAAGGACGAGATCGTCATCGACCCCGGCGTGTTCCAGGCCGCATACGCGCGCAGCGCACCGGTCACACCAACCGAAGTGGCGCTCACGTCGGCGCTGCACGAAGCGATCCACTTGATCGCGACCGACTTTGACGAAGAGCGGCCAATTCCGGAGTCGTGGCTGGCCCACCAGCAATCGCTCGAGGATGACGGCGCCCAAGCTCCACCACTTGCAGAGCTCACGTCGTATGACTGGATCGAAGCCGAGCCGGAGGTGGAGTCTGAAACGGCCGACGAGCTTGAACTCGATGAGATCTACGACGTGCCCGAGCCGGTGTCCGGAGCTGTCACCGTGCTCGACGCACTCAACACGGTCGCAGGTCCTGCAGCGGAGGCCATGTTCCTGTCGGTCGAGGACGCACGACAGGAGCGGCGCCACCTCTCCCACTTCCCCGGTGCCCGTTCGGTGCTTTCCGATCTCTACCGCGCTGCGGTCCCCGGCGCTTCCGCCAACGCCCGGCCGCTCGGTCAGTTCGCACTCGCCTGCTTCCTGATCGTCGGTGACTACTTCTCTCGCGACGACGTTCAGCGACGGGTCGCTCCACACGTCGCCCTCGCAATCGACGACGCGGTCCCGTTCCTCGACCTCATCCCCGACCTCGATGACCCCTGGGCCGTCGCCGGCACCGCCCTCCAGCTTGTCGAAGTCGCTCGGATGCACGGGCTCCTCACTGAAGGGACGGGGTCGAAGTCTGCGGTCGGTCGCAGAGGTGAGCAGGAAGCGGATCAGGCCGCACTTGCCGAAGGTGTGGATGCTGTTCGTGTCGTGACGCCGCCTCTCGCCGATCGGGACCACTACGAGGAGACCCGTCAGGCCGCCCAGACCGTCAGCGCCGAACACGGTCGGCACGGCGACGTCGACCAAGCCGGTGACCCTGCGACCGACCAGCTCATGAAGGTTTCGACCGCACCGACGGTGTACCTCCCGACCGGCCAGGCCGGCAAGCTCGTAGTAGGCGACTTCCCCGTCGAGTTCCGGCGGTTCGCCCCTCAGGGCCGGGACATGCTCGAAGTTGCTGCTCGGGAGTGGGGTGTCGCTCAACGACGCGTCTCCGGCGAGCTGTACCCCCTCTTCCTCGCCAATCAGCGACGCGGTCTTAGGACCGGTTTCGACGCGGGAGACCTCTCCCCTTACACGCCACTCTTGTTGGGAGCCGGTCTTTACGAGCGTATGTTCGAGCGACGCGATCTCCCCAACCGGCGGTCCTACGGCGTGAGCTTGCTCGTCGACGGATCTGCCTCGATGCTGCAGCCCCGCGAGGTGCGGGCCGATCGCAAGCGGCCCTGGGCTCTGGCTGCCGCCACACTCGGAGCGTGGACCTTGGCTCGGCTCGCCGACGAGCTGCAGATCGAGTTCGAGGTCGCGATCTTCAACCGTGGATTCGTGGCAGCGGCCGCGGATACCGAACGGACCTACATCGATCGGCGGGGTCTCGCCACCGGTGCACTCCGACGGAGCCAGGGTGGTGCCGCGGAGCGCCTCACGCGGACCGTAAACCACTACCTCGTCAAGTCGTTCCCTTCGCGGTGGCGCTCTGCCGAGGACACGCTGGCCGGGTTGTTCTGGATGGCAGCGTCGCCCCAGGAAGCGGCCAAAGAGTCGCGCCGGGACCCGGATGCCGCACCACCGATCTCGATGTTCGACAAGGCGGCCAACGTCGACGAGTTCAACCTCGCTCACGCGGCGGAACGACTCTCGGCCCGCAACGTTTCTCATCGGATCATCGTCGTGCTCGCCGACGGGATGACTCGCGGTTCGGTCGAGGCTCTCGCCGACACCGCAGCGTCGATCGAACGTGGAGGAACCATGGTTCTCGGAATCGGCATCGGCGATGAGACGGTGCAAGCCGCCTACGCCCGCAATCAGGTAGTGCAGCGACCCGACGCTCTGGCATCAGCAATGGTCGATGGAGTTCGCTCCGCGCTGTTCCGCTCCATCGCCGACGAGGGCGGAGACACGTGGTGGACCCACGCAACCGAACAAATGGCACAACTCTCAAACTGAGGAGCATTCATGGCAAAGACCGTCACCTTCGAAGACCCGCACGGGATCGGGGCACCGATCACGCTTCAGAAGGCCGTCATCCCGTCCGACCTCCCGGATGCTGAGATTCGGCGTGACCATATCCCGGAACCCGATCCGTACTATGTCGATCTGGGCATGCTCTACCGCCTTGCGGCGCTCGAGCAGGTCCGCGGGCGCCGATTCGAGGGCATTCCGCTCCACCTCGCCCTGCGCGGCCACATGGGGACCGGGAAAGATCATGATCTCGAGCAATTCGCGGCGTTGCTCGGACTCCCCTACTACCGGATTCCTTTGACCGGCGAGGTGCGCGACATCACCCTCATTGGCTCCGTCAAGCTTCACGGTGACGGCAAGGGTGGGACGGACAGCAGATGGCAAGACGGCGACATCACACGGGCAATTCGCGGCCCCGCACTGGTGAACCTCTCGGAGCTCAACGCTGCCGGTGCCGAAACACTGTTCGCTCTTCACGGCCTGCTCGACCGT
>CBFDAN010000147.1:0-5333 GCA_965602815.1 uncultured bacterium | reverse complement strand
GCCGAGGAATGTCGTCGTGTGAATCGCCTCGCCATCGGATGCCGGCCACGCCTGGAGGTGAATGCTCTCGTCGTTCCCCCGACGCGACCAGAGTTCCTCCGTCACGTGCGGAGCGATCGGCGCGAGCAGCACCAAGAGGATGTCGACGGCCTCTTTCCAGACCTCGGGCGACACCGACGCCGTACGCCGGGCCTCGAGGAGGTTGTTGCGAAGCGTCATGAGTGCCGCGACGGCGGTGTTCCACTTGAACGCCTCCATGTCGCGATCGACCTTGTCGATCGTCTGGTGGGCTGCTCGTCGCAAGGCCGCCGAGGCGTCATTCGAGATCTCACCCGGCTGGTAGTCGGTCGTGCCGATCTTCCAGACGTCGTCGATGAACCGGCGGGCCCCTGCGATTCCGCGAGAGTCCCAGGGACCGCCCTTCTCCCAGTCGAAGGCGAACATCAGATACAGGCGGACGGTGTCGGCACCGTAGCGTTCGACGAGTTCGTCCGGGTTGACGACGTTGCCCTTCGATTTCGACATCCTCTGGACGTCGAGGTGATGACGAAGCTGGGTGACATCGTTGATCCCGTCGATTCCCGGCACGTCGACTTCGGCCCCTTCCGGGACTTCGACAGTGACGGTTCCGTCGGTCGTCTCCACCTGCAGGGTTCGTTCGGTCCGGCGCATGAGTTGGCCGACCACCGGAGCGGCATTGTTCTGTGCGTGGTCGTCGACTCGCACCGATTCGGCGACGAATCGCTCGTCGGCCCACTCGCCGGCGATGACGAGTCGATCGCCGGGGCGTTCCTCGCCGAGGATCTGGCCTTGGTTCCGTAGTTGGAGCATCGGTTCATCGAACAGGCCCTGAGGGTCCCGGCTGTGTTCTTCCATCACCCGCACGGTGTCCTCGAACACGCCGAGATCCCGCATAGCCTTCGTGAAGAACCGGGTATAGAGGAGATGCATCGTGGCATGCTCCGCGCCACCCGTGTAGGTATCGATCGGGAGCCAGTAGGCCGCCTCTTCCGGATCGAAGAGTGCCTCATCGAAGTGTGGGGAGAGATACCGATACGGGTACCACGAGGAGCACATGAACGTGTCCATCGTGTCGCTCTCACGGCGTGCCGGGCGGCCTTCCGAATCCGTCGTAGCCAAGAACGCCTTGTCGGTTGCGAGGGGGCTCGGCCCGCCGCTGAACGCCGGCGCTTCGGGGAGCAGAACCGGAAGGTCGTCCGCAGGTTCGACCGTGCCGTCTTCTCGATACACCATGGGAATCGGCGTGCCCCAATACCGCTGGCGCGAGATCAGCCAGTCGCGCATGCGGTAGTTGACTGCCTCGGTCCCCGCGCCGTTCTCCTCGAGCCAGTCGATGGCGGCCGCAACGGACGGGTTTGCCCGACCCTTTGCGTCGGTCGTCTGGACTCCGTCGATCGGACCGCTGTCGACCATCGTGCCGGGCCCGATGTAGGCCTCAGTCATTGTGGCACCGTCGAGGGGTGCCTGGCCGGCCGGTTGGATCACGGGGACTACGGGAAGGTCGAACTGACGGGCAAATGCAAGATCACGTTCGTCGTGGGCCGGCACCGCCATGATCGCCCCAGATCCGTACGACAACAGCACATAATCTGCGATCCACACCGGGATCGGCGCACCGTTGACCGGGTTGATGGCAAAGCCGCCCGTGAAGATGCCCGTCTTCTCGCGGTCGGCTTCCATTCGTTCGAGTTCCGAACGGGCCGCCGCTGCGGTGCGATAGGTATCAACGGAATCGCGGTGCTCACCGTCGGTCAGCGTGTCGACGAGCGGGTGTTCGGGTGCCAGAACCATGAACGTGGCCCCCCACAACGTGTCGGGTCGCGTGGTGAAGACTGGGATTTCGGCACCAGATTCGGTTGCGAAGACCACTTCGGCGCCTTCAGAACGGCCGATCCAGTTCGTCTGCATGGCCTTGACCGGCTCCGGCCAGTCGATCTCGGAGAAGTTCAACAATTCGTCGGCGTATTCCGTGATCGCGAAGAACCACTGTGCCATCTTCTTCTGAATCACCGGCTGGCCGGTGCGCTCGTCCTTGCCGTCGATGACCTGTTCGTTGGCCAGAACGGTCTCGAGCGTCGGTGACCAGTTCACGATCGCCTCACCGCGGTACGCGATATCACCCTCGAAGAAGCGCCGGAACAGCCACTCCGTCCACTGGTAGTACTCCGGATCGCACGAGACCATCTCCCGTTCCCAGTCGTACATCGCTCCCATCGAGCGGAGCTGACGGCGCATCCTGTCGATGTTCTCCCACGTCCAGTCGGCGGGATGTACGTTCCGCTGGACCGCTGCGTTCTCGGCCGGGAGACCGAACGCGTCGAATCCCATGGGGAAGAGCACGTTGAACCCCTTCATCCGTAGGTATCGCGCCCGGGCGTCAGACGGGGTCATCGCATACCAATGACCCATGTGGAGGTCACCGGACGGGTAGGGCAGCATCGTGAGTGCGTAGTACTTCGGGCGGTCCCAATCCACAACGGAGCGGTAGAGGCCTTCCTCGCTCCATCGGTCCTGCCAGTACTGCTCGGTTCTTTCGTGATCGTATGCCATGTCCCGTTCCAGTCTGGTGAAGGCGCAATGGTAGGGAAGTGTCGTTAGGCAAGAGCCAAGAACCAAGACACGGGCCGTTGGGCGATATCGTTCTCCTCCATGAGATCGCGAGGGATCGGGATGGATGTGGCGCTGCGCCAGAGCGGGGCTGGTCCCGACGCGGCACGATTGGGCTCGGTCACCGTCCGACCGGTCCCTCCATGGCTCGCCAGAGTGTGGGGGAGGGGGACGGAGGCGATGACGCTCCGGAACGTTGTCTTCGCGTCACAGTCGGCGCTCGAGCGGATCGATAGCGGCGACGCACTCCTGCTGTTGTCACACGAGGCGGTGCACGTCGAACAGTGGCGGGAATACGGCATTGTCGGATTCCTGGTGCGATACCTCGGTGACTATGTGCGTGGGCGTGCTGTGGGATTGCCCCATGACGTCGCCTACCGTGCCATCCGATTTGAGCGCGAAGCCGTAGAACGATCGGAACGAAGATGAGCGACTACCTCCAGGACGTGGAGTGGAGCCTGCCACAAGCGCTCTACGTCTTCATTGCCGGCATCTTCGGCGCGTTCCTCACCACCGCAGCCGTTCTCATCTTCATGGGCCCCGAATTGAATGTTGTCGCATTCACCGCGTCGTTCGCCGGACAAGCGGGCGGAAACCTGATCGCCATGTGGATCCTCTCGATCACACGGGGCACGGGGAGCTTCCGGCGCGACTTTGGCCTCACGATCGAGATCAAACACTGGTGGGGGATCCCAGCGGGGTTTGCGCTCCAGATCGCAGTCATTCTGGTCACGGCGCCGCTCCTCGATCTGCTGTTCCCTGACGGTGCTCCCCAGCAGGAGGTGGCCTCGCTCACCGAGGACACCACGACGCTCGTCGAGCGTCTTCTGATCGTTGTCATGGTCGGCGTCGCGGCTCCGGTGGTCGAAGAGATGTTGTTCCGAGGTATGTTGCTGTCACGGCTCGTTCGGTCGATGTCGCCGATGTGGGCGGTGGTGGTCCAGGCGGCTGTGTTTGCGGTGATCCATCTGCTGGACCCGAGTGCGGTGGCTGCGCTGCCCGGGCTGATGATCATCGGCTTGGTGCTTGGGTACGCGGCGATCCGGACCGGGAATCTCTCGCTTCCGATCATGTTGCACGCCGGCGTGAACCTCACGGCGGCGATTGCCCTGATGTTCGGCGCCGAACTCACCGACTGGCTGGAAGAGGTCGCGGAGTCGGGCGGCGTTGAGGCCTTGGTGATGCTCTTCGGCTGACAGGGGTCTTCCCCAGGTCCTCTCACTCTGATAGGTATGTTGGGGTGGCGCATCGCGAATGGGAGGCGATGTGCCAACTGAGAACCTCCGAGTCGGATTGATTGTGGTGGTGGTCGCGCTCGCTGTCGCGATTGGATCGGGAATCTGGTTTGGATCGAGGGGGTCGGCGCCCGATGTGGTCGCGGCGACCCCCGGCGTGTCGTACACCACGGGGCCCGAGGCGATCGTTGTCCATGTATCGGGTGCCGTCAACCGGCCGGGTCTGGTCACCGTCCCTTCGTCGGCCCGCGTCGCCGACGTGATCGCTGGGGCCGGAGGTGCTAGGACCGGTGCCGATCTCGGGAATCTGAACCTTGCTGCATCGGTGCGCGACGGCGATCAAATCGATGTGCCGTTGGTCGGTGCTGCGAATCCGACCGGTGGGGCGACGGCAGATCGAGGGATCGATCTGAATCAGGCGACGGCCGCCGAACTCGAGAACCTCCCGGGTGTCGGGCCGGTGCTGGCGGGCAGGATCGTCGCGTTCCGTGATCTCCACGGTTCGTTCACCGCTGTTGAAGATCTGCTCGATGTCGGCGGCATCGGTGAGGCGAAGCTCGCTGCGATGCGCGACTCGATCGTGGCACCCTAGGTGAGATCTCCTTCTCGGGCCGGTTGGTGGGCGCTCTGCGGCGCGACCGCTGTCTGGTTTGGGGCGTGGTCGGGACTCCATTTCGGGCTCGCTGTGGCCGTTGTTGCTGCTGTGGGAGCAGGAGTGGCTGCTCTGCGGTGGATGCCTGCTGCCGTGCTTCTCGTCTTGTTCGTGAGCGCCGCCCTGTCTGGATTCTCCGCTGGAGATCGGATTGCCGCGACGCTGGCGGCCGAGGTGCCAGCGGGACCTATCGAGTTCGTCGGCTTGGTGACCGAAGACGATGGTCCCCGGCGGCCTGCAGTCGTGGTCCCGGAGGCCATCAGAGATCACGAAGAGTGGAGACCATGGCCGGGTCCGCCGCTCGGCGTCGGACCCGATCCCGCGACGCCCCTCGTTGCCGGCCGGCGAGTCAGGATTGTCGGCACGTCGAGAAGTGTCCCCGGCCGAATCCGCGGTGATCCGATCGCCGGGCGGGTGACGGTTTCGAACGTGGAAGTGCTCGGGACGGGAGGCGGCCCCTTCTTCGTCGTCGGGAATGCGGTGCGCGACCGTGTCCGATCAGTCCTCGACACCAGCCAACGTTCGGAGGCCCTGCTGGCCGGCTTCCTGATCGGCGACACGTCCGGCCTCAGCCCACGTGACCTCGACGCATTGCGCCGCTCTGGCCTCACCCACTTCGTCGCGGTATCGGGGAGCAACGTGGCCCTCTTCCTCGGCGCATGGTGGGTTCTCACCGCTGTCGTGGGCATCGGACCGAAGCGCCGCTTCGTCCTCGGTGCCATCGGGCTGGGGATATTCGTGGTTGCAACCCGCTGGGAAGCGTCCGTGCTGCGAGCCGCCTTCATGGCGGCAACGGTGCTCGGGGCGGCTGCAACTGG
>CBFDAN010000146.1:0-5363 GCA_965602815.1 uncultured bacterium | reverse complement strand
CAAGAGATCGCAGCGGATCTCGTGATCTGCACCGGGGATTACACGGCCCTCGGCACGCCCGCCGAACTCCGCAAGGCGCGGCAAGCCGTGCAGCCCTTGATGCAGTCGCCGCTGGGCTACGCGGACGTGCCGGGCAATCACGACTTTGACCGCGAATTTGCCGACGAGATGCTGCCCTCCGCATTAAAGACTCCTCTTGACAACGATGCCGACGTTCAAAAGTGGCTCGGCGACAAACGACGCGGGCATCGGCATGGCGCAGGCCCTGGGATTCGGGCTGATCGGTGCTGACAAGATGACGCTTCCCGCACCGGCCACGGGTGGCGATCTGGTGCGCGTCTTTCAGACCGGCTACTACTCGACCTTGTTCTGCGGAGGCCCGCCCGGGCCGACGACCGGTCAGATTGGTCCCCTGATCGTGGTGTCCGAGGGGTCGGTCGCAGCGAACACGCGGCGCATCGATGCCGTCACCGGCACGGCGGGATATGAGTACCTCAGCGCGCTCCGGAGCGATCTGGAGCGCACCGAATCGGCGCTCGGTGCTCAGCCCGGCCGGGTGGTCGAAGCCGCTCAAGCCCTCGTGCTCCGCTCAAAGGAGCAAGAGGAGCGCATCGAGCAATTCGAGCAGCAATCCCGATCGGAAGCGGCTCGGACTCTGATCGCCGGGGCCGAGGAGCACGAAGGACACAACGTGCTTGTCGCCAGACAGGAGGGGCTCACCGGAGACGCACTGCGAGCGCTTGCGTTCCAGATCCGTGACCGCCTCGGTAGCGGCGTCGGCGTGCTCGGTTCGACGAGCGGGGGCAAGGGCGCCCTCATCGCATTCGTGTCCGACGATCTCGTCGGGGACGGCATCTCCGCGGGCGAACTCATCGGTCCGGCGGCTCGAATCCTCGGCGGGGGCGGGAGCCGCGATGCCCATCTTTCTCAGGCAGGCGGACCCAACGGGGATCGAATCGACGACGCTCTCGAAGTGGCGCTCACGGCGGCTCGCGAAGCGGTCGTCGGATTGTGACGCGGATCCTCGGGTTGGACCCGGGGGAGCGCCGAATCGGTGTCGCGCTATCGGACCCCACCGGTACCATTGCATCGCCCCACTCGGTGGTCGATCGGCGGGCGGTTGATCCTGCAGTCGCAGTTCGTGAGCTGTGCGAGGAGCACGGTGTCGAGCGGATTGTGGTTGGGCTGCCGACCGGCCTGTCCGGGAACGCGGGACCTTCGGCGAAGGCGGCTCGGACGTTCGGGGAGCTTGTCGCCAAGGCGACCGGACTGCCGGTGGAGTACCAAGACGAGCGATTCACGACGGTGACGGCCGAAGCGGCCCTCCTCGAAGGAGGACTGAGCCGAGACCGACGGCGCGAAGTCCGCGACAAGGTTGCCGCAGCCGTGATCCTTCAGACATATCTCGACCGCAAGGACCTCAACGGTGACGGACCCGTCAGCCTCGAACGAGACTGAACAGCAAAGGATGAGACCGCTGCTCATCGTGGGAGCGGCGGTGGTGGCAGTCATCGTCCTCTTCTTCGGAGCACAGCTGCTCGCGGGCGCTGTGGCGGGCGGACCGACCCTGAACGCGGATCCCGGCCTCCCCGTCACCGTCGAAATCCGCGCTGGATCTTCGGCAGAGGACATCGCGACGGAGCTGGAGGCGGCAGGAGTGGTGTTGGCACGGGACCTCCAAGCTGTGGTGACCGAACAAGGTGTCGCGGGACAACTCCAAGCCGGGACCTATCACCTGGAGACGGTGATGGTCCCCGAATCCGTGGTGCAAAGGCTGCTCACTGGTCCGGATGAGGGAACCGGGTCGAGCATCATTGTCTACGAAGGCCACGACATCCGGCGCATCCTCGGCGGGCTGGCCGAACAAACGGGCTACCCAGTTGAGGAGTTCGAAGCGGCGCTGACCAGCGGTGCGGTCATGTCGGCGCTTCTCCCAGCCGAGACTCCCGAAGGTGTCGACGAACTCGCGCGCTGGGAAGGCTTGCTCTACCCGGCCCGCTACGAGATGCCGGAAGGCTCGACCCCGATCGAGATGCTCGTGGTGATGGCCGCTGAGACCGAGCGGCGTGTGGCAACTGTTGACTGGACCCGTCTCACCGAATTGGGCGTCACGAAGTACGAAGCGTTGATCATCGCATCATTGATCCAGCGCGAAGCCGGAACCGAGGAAGACCGGCCCCTGATCGCTTCGGTCATCTACAACCGCCTGGACCAGGGCATTCCGCTGCAGATCGATGCCACGGTCGTCTACGCGCTCGGTGAAAGCCCGGGCCGTGTTCTGGCCGAGCATCTCGAGATCGAGTCACCATGGAACACCTATCGGATCGACGGCCTGCCCCCCACACCAATCGGAACGGCGCAGATAGAGTCGATCGAGGCGGCAGCGGATCCTGCGGCGAGCGAGTACCTGTTCTACGTCCTGGTGTCGTCCGATGGCAGCCATGGGTTTTCTGAGACGTACGATGAGCACCAGGACAAGATTGCGCAGGCGAAGTCCGACGGGGTGCTGCCGTGAGGTTCGTAGTGCTTGGCGATCCGGTCGACCACTCCCGATCTCCGTCGATCCACACCGCGGCGCTTGCTGCGACCGGAATCGACGGCACGTACACCGCCCGACGCGCCGATGAAGCCGGCATGGTGAGCGCCGTGGACGAGGTGAGATACGGCCGGCTCAGTGGTGCGAATGTGACCATGCCGCACAAACACCTGGCCTTTGAACTTGCCGATCGTGTGCACGAGTCGGCGCTGCGATCGGGGGCCGTCAACACCCTGGTACGTCGAGATGGCGACCTGTGGGGCTACAACACCGATGTGGACGGCATCCGTGCCGTGTGGGAATCCGCTGCGTTGCCGATGGAAAGACCGGTCTTGATCCTTGGCACGGGCGGCGCGGCGGCGGGGGCGGCGGTTGCCGCTGCCGGCCACACCGTTGTGGTCTCCGGTCGCCGCAGTCGAGCTGCGATCGACCTCCTGAAACGCACACGAACGGACGGGTCGGTCGTGCCTTGGGGCACCGCCGTCGACGGCGCGGTTGTCGTGAATGCCACTCCCGTCGGAATGGGTGCAGAGTCTCTTCCGGCAGACGTGCTCGACGCAGCGTCAGCCCTCTTCGATCTGACGTACGGATCGGTCGAGAGCCCCGCCGTTCGGCACGCCCATGACCTCGGGATTCCTGCCGTAGACGGCAAGGAGCTGCTGCTGGCGCAGGCAGCGGCATCATTTGAGATCTGGACCGGTGTTCCCGCGCCGATCGAGGTGATGCGGTCCGCGTTGTAAGGGTGCGATGAACACCGAACGTCGTCATCTCGACGAGCAGGCATCACCACCAGGGGGGTGGTCGCCGCTCCGTCATACCGATTCCAGGAGCGCCAAAGCCGGGCCCCGCGTTTGGCGTGTCCGGTCGTCGATCTGGGCAACGGCAACATCCAACACGCACCAGGGGATACGCGGACACCGAGCGAGAAGCGGATAGGCTTTCCGCCCAATGGTCTCGTTCGCACTAGCGGTTGTCGGTCTCATTGTCGGCGTGGTCGCTGACCGTATCGCGGCCGATCGGTCGTTTGAGTCGATACGCGCCGAGCCGCGGCGGACCCCCGTGGTGGCTATCGCCACGGCAGCGCTCTTCGCCGCGACACCAGTTGTCGTGGGCGTCGACTGGGTTCTGCCTGCGTACCTGTGGTTTGTGGCGGTCACGGTGACGCTCACCCTCACTGATCTCGACACCAAGCTCATCCCGAACCGGATCCTGTTCCCCGGTACGGTCGTGGGGCTTGTCCTGCTGATGGGGGGAGCGATCGTCGAGGGTGGCCCGATTCTCCGCCCGCTCGTCGGAGGGGCGATCTACTTCGGATTGCTCTTTGTGCTTGCGCTCATCGCCCGGGGCGGCTTCGGATTCGGGGACGTGAAGCTGGCGTTCATGCTCGGCCTGTTCACCAGCTTCCAATCGTGGGATACGCTGATCGTCGCGATCCTCGCGGCCTTCCTGCTCGGCGGTTTCGTATCCGCTTTCCTGGTCGTGTTCCGGATCCGGAGCCGGAAGGATGCAATCCCCTTCGGGCCGTATCTCGTGGCAGGCGCCTACATCGCGATCGCATGGGCAGCGACGATCGCACGTTGGTATCTGAATAGCACAGCGTGACATAACGAACGGCCCCTGCCACGATGGTTCAATGATCCGCTTTCTCACTGCCGGCGAGTCTCACGGACCCGCCCTCACAACAATTGTCGAAGGTACACCGGCCGGCCTGCCGCTGGATGCGGATGGTCTCGCCGACGAGCTTGCGCGGCGGCGGCTTGGGCACGGACGAGGCCCTCGTATGCGGCTCGAGAAGGACGAGATCGAGATCCTCGGTGGCGTCCGGTTTGGCCGAACCCTCGGAGGACCGATTTCGGTGATCATCCGCAACACCGAGTGGGAACGTTGGTCGGAAGAGATGTCACCGGAGGAGGGGACCTCCCGGCGCGCCATGACGTCCCCGCGACCCGGGCACGCCGACCTCCCCGGGATGCTGAAGTACCAGACACACGACGCTCGTGACATTCTGGAGCGTGCATCTGCTCGCGAGACGGCTGCAAGGACCGTCGTTGGATATATCTCGAAGCTCTTGCTGGCGGAGGTCGGAGTCACGATCGTGAGCCACGTTGTGCAGATCGGCGCTGTGCGGTCAAACGCCGGACCGCCCGGTCCGGGCGACCTTGCGGCCATCGACGCTTCGCCGGTTCGGTGTGGCGACGACACGAGTGAGACCGCAATGGTCCAGGCGATCGATGCGGCCAAGAAGGAGCGCGACACACTTGGCGGCGTCGTCGAGGTGATCGCCTACGACGTACCAGCAGGCATCGGTAGCCACGTTCACTGGGACCGCAGGCTCGACACCACACTCGCCGCTGGTCTCATGTCGATCCAAGGAATCAAGGGCGTCGAGGTGGGGGATGGTTTCGAATCCGCGGCTCGCCCCGGCTCCGCAGCCCACGACGAGATCTATCCCGGGAGCGCCGCGTTCGGACGGGAGACGAACCGCGCCGGCGGGATCGAAGGCGGTATCAGCAACGGAAGCATGATCCGGGTCAGGGCGGCAATGAAGCCGATCTCGACGCTGATGCGGCCCCTTGCGACAGTTGATGTCACGACCGGTGAAGTGTCGGTCGCATTCCGCGAACGCAGCGACGTCTGTGCGGTTCCCGCCGCAGGAGTCGTCGCCGAGCAGATGGTGGCCTTCGCCCTTGCCAGCGAGATGCAGCGCGTCTACGGGGGAGACAGTGTCGAGGCATTCGTCGAGGCCGACGAGGCACATCGGCGTCGGTTGTCCAGCTTCTGATGGGACACGTCTGGCTGATCGGGATGATGGGCAGTGGAAAGACGA
>CBFDAN010000145.1:0-5410 GCA_965602815.1 uncultured bacterium | reverse complement strand
TTCAGCGACCTGCGAGAGCTCGAACGTCCTGGAGGGGGTCGAACAGATCCGGACAGGGAGCAGCGTGGCTCTACCCGAACACGGCCCGGTCGCTGAGGGGGCGGCCTGGGAGCCCAAACCGCGCGAATGAGGTCCGCCGGGGGTCTCGAAGCTCGAAGCTCAACCGGGCTCGCGAATCTTCTTCCTCGCGCGCGAAATCTCATCAGCGTTTCGGGTGGACGTACGTCCCCAGGTGCCCTAGTTTCTGTTTTGTCGCCGGGAAGGGAAACTGGAACGGAGACATCCGGCCCGAAAGGGTCGGCCCGGAGCCCGAAAGGGGGACGGGACAGTTCGACCGGGCACCCCCCGAAAGGGGCGGAGTCGGCTCCGCAAGGGGCCATCGGAAGCGGCCCTCGGGCCGGGACCGGGCGGAAGGACACCTCGCCGGACGGCTTCGGCCAGCCGGTGGGACACGAACGGTCGAAAGGCCGCTCGTACCGACGGAATCTGCCTCTCGGGGCAGAGACCGCCGGACCGGGAACACCCCGAGGGGGCGCAAGCTTCCTCGGGGTTTCTCGCGTCCCGGGCCGTTCCGCCCGTTCGACTACACTCTCCGACATGGCATGGCCCGAAGATTCATTGAGTGAAGGCGAGATCATCGTCACGGAGTTCCGGCAGCACTGGAAGCTGCTGGTCGTCCCGATCGCGTGGTTCGTTCTCGCTCTGATCGTCATTGGACTCATCGAGTGGGCAGTCCCCGACGGTGATGCATGGGACTGGGTCCAGTGGATCCTCACTCTCGCGGTGATCGGTGCCGCCATCTGGTTTGTTGTTCGTCCGATCGTCAGCTGGCTCACGACGCGCTACGTCCTCACGAACGAGCGGCTGATCACACGCCGGGGATGGATTGCGAAGTCGGGTATCGAGATCCCGCTCGAGAACATCACGAACGTCAACTTCGGTCAGACGGCCATCGAACGGATGCTCGGCGCCGGAGATCTGCTCGTCGAGTCGGCGGGAACGACCGGCCAGAGTGAGTTCAAGAACATCCCCCGCCCGGACAACTTCGCAACGCTTCTCTACAAGGTACGTGAGGAACGCTCCGTCTCGATGCAAGGTGGAACGATTGTCGAGGCAGCGGATGCCGACCCGACCGAGCAGCTCCAGCGTTTGAAGGCGCTCCACGACGACGGCATCCTCACCGACGAGGAGTACGAGGCCAAGCGCCGGAAGCTCGTTGACGAGATCTAGCGCTACCGCAGCTCGAATCGAGTGACGGTCTCCACGTGGTACGTTTGCGGGAAGAGATCCACCGGCTGCACCCGGTCGAGCCGGTAGCCGGCCGCCGTCAACAGCCCTGCATCCCGGGCGAGTGATGCCGGATCACACGAGATCAGCACGATCGTTCGTGGTGCCGTCCTCGTCACTGCATCCACGCCGGCGGTGCCGAGACCGGCCCGGGGCGGGTCCACGATCGCTACATCCCACAGATCCTTGACCGCGGCCGCAGTCTCCTCGAATCTGCCGAGAATCGAATGGAACCGGCCGGGAACGGCCGCTTCCAGGTTTCCGGTGATAGCACGGAAAGACGCCTTCTCAGAATCGATGGTTACCACCCGTCGTGCCGACCGCCCGACGGTCGCTGCAAAGAGGCCGACTCCGGCGTAGCCATCAAGGAGGACATCGTCCGCCGTCACTCCGGCCGCCTCGGCCACGAGAGCGACGAGCGTCTCGGCGCCCTCCGTATTTACCTGGAAGAACGAGGCGGCCGGAACACGGAATCGCACCCCGTCGATCTCCTCCTCGAACCATGGCCGGCCGCGGAGCGTGTGGAGGTCGTCGTGCGATCGAACAATCACCGATGCGTCCCACGTCGAGGCCTGTTCCGGCACGCGACCTTCGAGGAGCATGAGGTTGTCACCGGTGTTGACCCCGGTTCGGAGCACGACCTTGCGCACACCGGTGAGATCGCCGAGCGCAGCGAAACGCTCCGCGAGTTGCGGTTTCAGCAGCGGGCATCCATTGAGGGCGACGAGATGGTTCGATGAATGCTCGTGGAGCGCCGGACGGCCATCTGAAACGGCGAAGTCCATCCGATTGCGATAGGCGAACGGGGACCCGGGAGCCATGGTGGGCCGGACGTCGACGTTCTCGAGTCGGCCCAGGTGTGCGAGTTGACCCGCGACCACCTCCCGTTTCCACTCGAGCTGCCGCTCATAGGTCGCGTACTGCCAGGTGCAACCGCCGCACCTCCCGAACGCAGGGCACGGGGCCTCGACGCGGTCGGGCGACGCTTCGATGATCCGGACGAGCTTCGCCCGCGCCCAGCGTCGTTTCTCGCGAACCACGTCCACTTCGACTCGCTCGCCAGGCATCGCGCCCGCGACGAACTGAGCCTTCCCACCAAAGCGGCCGACCCCCTCACCCCCATGGGCGATACCGTCGAGAGTTAGTTCTCGCATGAGAGCGAAGGTAGTAGCGAAGAGATCTGAGATACGAGACCCGAGATCCGAGGTATCAGACTGTCTCGCGTTTCGTGTCTCAGATCTCGCGTCTTGAACCCATGTCTCCCTACTCTCCTCGCATGCTCTCGGGACGTCCATGACTGCAATCCTCTGGTTCCACTCGCACTGGGTTTGGGTAGCGCTCGCGACCACGGGTCTGGTCGGGCTGTGGGGACTCGGGCTGGCGGTTCTCCGGAGGAAGCCGGGTCGGGCGTTCGGCCTTGCCGTTGGCGTCGCCATCGTTGTGATGCTCATCCAGGTGTCTGCCGGAGTTGCGCTGTACGTGTACGGGCTTCGTCCTCTGAATGGATTCCACGTCTTCTACGGCATCCTGATCGCGGTCACGTTCAGTCTCGCCTACGTGTACCGAGCCCAGCTCACCCGGCGACCTGCGCTCTGGTACGGCCTTCTCCTGCTGTTTGTCATGGGCCTCGGATTTCGGGCCTGGTCCAACGTCGGCTGAACCTGGTACCTAGGATGTCGCTCCCTAAGGGGAAGGACCACAACGTGCTGAACGGAAAACGCCTGGTGATTACCGGTGTCCTCACCGATGACTCCATCGCGTGGCACTCCGCGAGGGTCGCTCAGGAGCAGGGCGCCGAGATCGTGCTCACCGGCTTCGGCCGGGCGATCCGACTCACCGAACGTTCCGCGAAGCGGCTTCCCGATCCTCCGCCGGTGCTCGAGCTCGACATCAACGACCCGGACCACATGGAGGCGCTGGTCGCCGATCTCACCGGCCGATGGGGTGCTGTTGACGGGGCCCTGCACGCGATCGCGTACGCACCCGAAGACGCACTCGGCGGCAACTTCCTCGATACGCCAGCCGAATCCGCGTCGACCGCGTTCCTGACATCGGCCTTCTCCTACAAGACCCTCGCGGTGGGACTCCTGCCGCTTATGCGAGCCGCGGGTGGGGGGTCGCTGGTGACGCTCGACTTCGACAACTCAACGGCATGGCCGGCGTACGACTGGATGGGCGTTTCCAAGTCCGCCCTCCAATCCGTCACGCGATACCTCGCTCGATATCTGGGTGACGACGGCATTCGGGTCAACGCTGTGGCCGCCGGACCGCTCGCCACGGTGGCGGCGAAATCGATTCCCGGCATCGATGAATTCATCAACGCGTGGCACGAGCGCGCCCCGCTGCCATGGGACATTCACAACGCCGACCCGGTCGCACGGATGGTGTGTGTGCTGCTGTCCGATTGGTCGCTCGCGACGACGGGGGAGATCGTGCACGTCGACGGTGGGTTCCATGCCATCTCCCTTGATAGACGCGCCTCAGAGGAGTGAGACGGGCGATTGTCCGCGCACATTCTGACTGGTCGGTAACCTTCCCAGATGTCCAGAGTGCTTCTCCTCTTTGGCGGTCGTTCGGCCGAGCATGAGGTTTCGTGTGTTTCGGCAGTGGCGATCTACGACGCCCTCGTCGAGGCCGATCACCGTGTCATCCCGATCGGAATCGATCGAGACGGTGCCTGGTGGGTCGTCGATACGGGGCATCGACCCTTCCGAGCGGAGGGACGCCCGGCTGCCTTGCGTCTGCCGGACGGCCGTCTGCTCGTTGGTGACGATGCCGTCAACTACGACGTGGTGTTCCCGGTTCTGCATGGTCCCTACGGAGAGGACGGGACCATCCAGGGTGTATTCGAGATCGCGGGCAAGCCATATGTCGGGTGCGGTGTGCTGCCTTCGGCCCTCGCAATGGACAAGGACATCGCCAAGAGCGCGTTTGAGTCGGCTGGAATCCCGACATCTCGCTGGCGCGTTGTTCGTGGACCGGAGTATCGACAGGATCCCGGCGGAACCGCAGCATCGGTCCTCAAGGAACTCGGATCGCCTGTGTTCGTGAAACCCGCTGAACTCGGCTCGTCGGTCGGCATCAGCAAGGCTGAGAATGCAGCAGAGGCGATGCGAGCCATTGCCCTCGCCTTGCGATACGGCGAGAAGGTGGTCGTCGAGGAATTCATCTCCGGGCGAGAGATCGAAGTGGCCGTGTTGGACGGACCCCGCACGGCGCTGCCCGGAGAGGTTCACTCGGCTGGAGACTGGTACGACTATGCCTCGAAGTACGAAGACGAGCGGAGCGACTTTGAGGCGCCGGCTCGGCTTCCGGAGCAGAGAATGGCTGAGGTGCGCGCTCTCGCTGCTCGAGCCTTCGAAACCCTCGAATGCCGCGGGCTGGCCCGGATCGACTTCTTCTACGTAGAAGGAGGGCGTGGCTTTCTGATCAACGAAGTGAACACGATGCCCGGCTTCACGCCGATCTCCGGATTCCCCAAGATGTGGGCGGCCACCGGCATGACCTACGCCGAGCTCTGTAACGAACTGGTGAATCTCGCGACGGCGAACTAGACGATCTGGCCGATTGCCCCTCGTCTTGGAGGCGACGCGGCGTCGCGGATCCGGTCGCTAGATTCTGATAACCGGGCAGGTCAGCGTGCGGACGATGCCGTCAACCGGCTGGACTGCTGTGACGACGAGTTGACCGAGGGCATCAACATCTTCTGCCTCGACGAACACCACGACGTCGTACGGGCCGGTCACCGCTTCGGTTGAGATGACGCCTGGCAGTCCGCGGATGCCCCCCGCGACGTCGGCAGCACGACCGGTGTCGGTCTGGATCAGAACGTATGCTCGAACCACGGTTCCCTCCTCGCTTCGGGACGTCAGTGTACCGGAGCGGTGCCGTGGTTAGTAGCCGTCTGCGCCGAACCGAAGATCGCGCGCAAAGAGGCGTCCGTCGTCTTCATCGGCATCGAAGATCACTCGCTGTCCCTGGCGGAGCATTCGGAACATCGAACCTTCGAGCGAACCGGGGCGGAGGTAGACCTCGGAGCGGTCGTCGTCACGCACGATGACTCCGACGCCGGATCGAGGGTCGTAGACCTTGACGACCCCCTGCACGAGCTAGACCTTCTCGA
>CBFDAN010000144.1:0-5413 GCA_965602815.1 uncultured bacterium | reverse complement strand
TCCCTTCTTCGGTGCAATCAGTGTTGCAGGACGGGCACCCAACTCGACGGTCGGCCGCTGGTGCTCTCTGGCTAACGTTTCGCCATGACCCGCACCATCGACACCCTGCTGCTTCTTGCCCTGCCCGCGTCCGGGAAGTCGGAGCTTCGCCGCTACCTCGCTCATCTCGATTTGCAGGTTGCCGCGGAGGATCTCCATCTTGGTCCGACCGTTCAACTCGACGACTACCCCTACGTGCACATGATGAGGCGGATCGCACAGGAACTCACACTGATGGCTGAGGACCCGATGTTCTTCACGGACGACGCATCTTCGTTCACCGAGCCACAGGATTGGGGCACGCTCATTCAGCTTCTGAATGAGGACTACGGACTCCTGGGTACCAAGCTCGTGAGTCCGGAGTCGGCGGCCCTCTGGCTATTCGACCGCCTCGATCGGGCACGTTCGGCAGTCGGAGCCTTGCCCGGGCTCGGCATGCTCGATACCAGAGCTCGACGTCGGCTTGCCGCGGCGCTCGAGGAAGAGGCCCTCGAACTGTGGACCGATCTAGCCGATTCGGTCGAATCCTGGTCCGACGGAGATACGGTTGTGATCGAGTTTGCCCGCGGCGGACCCGACGGTGCAGCGATGCCGCTGACCCCGCCCCTCGGCTACGCCTACTCCCTCGGTGAGCTCTCCGAAGACATCGTTGCTCGCTCTTCGATCCTCTACGTTTGGGTCACCCCCGAGGAGAGCCGGAGGCGGAACGACGAGCGAGCCCGGCCGGGTCGAGCCGGTGATGCTTCGATCCTCCACCACGGTGTTCCCGGAGCGGTGATGCTCGACGACTACGGGAGCGACGATCTTCCGTGGCTCATCGAGAAGGGTGGTGGAGAGACCGTTCCGGTTGAAAAAGGTGGATCACCCGCTCAGGTACCGGTCGCTGTATTCGACAACCGTGCCGATCACACGTCGTTCCTCCGGGAAGATCCGGAGCGATGGCCCGATGCCGCGATCTCGGCGCTCCATTCCGAGCTCAGCGCGGTGTTTGATCGGCTTGTTCGGTAGGTGAGCCCGCCCATTGCGCGGGCCGGGACGCCAAAAAGGACGTGGCGAACCCTGGGTCCGCGGATCTCTGTCTACACTCGACGAACACATGTTCGACGATTCCGAATCTGAGTCCCCGGCCTGGCTCGCAGGCCTGAATGACCGGCAGCGCGACGCCGTCCTCTACGGAGATGGCCCGCTTCTGGTGATTGCCGGCGCCGGCTCCGGAAAGACCCGCGCACTCGCAAGCCGCGTCGCCCGGCTGGTCGACGAGGGAGTCCCCGCCGAACGAATCCTGCTCCTGACCTTCACCCGCAGAGCCGCAGCCGAGATGCTGCGGCGATCCGGGGCGCTCATTTCGAACCGATCGGTCGGGAAGGTGTGGGGCGGCACGTTCCACGCCGTCGCCAATCGGCTCCTCCGGCAGTACGGCGCAGCGGTCGGGCTGCGCGACGGTTTCACGGTGATCGACCAGGCCGACTCGGCCTCGCTCTTCGGCATGCTCCGCACCGAGCTCGGTTTCTCCGGGTCGAAACAGCGATTCCCGAAGAAGGAGACAATCGCAGCCGTCTACTCCCGAACGGTCAACGCCCGCACGCCCCTCACCGAGACCGTGGAAGACCGGTTCCCGTGGGTGATCGACCACGTGGACGCGTTACGCGACCTCTTCCGGGCATACACGGCCCGCAAGAAGGAACACAACGTGGTCGACTACGACGACCTCCTGCTCTACTGGAACGCACTCCTCGACTCGCCGACCGGCGGCACGGTGCGGAAGTTGTTCGATCACGTTCTCGTTGATGAGTACCAAGACACCAATCGAAGTCAGGCTGAGATCCTGCAGTCGCTGTGCGGTCGCGAGGGCAACCTCACCGTCGTCGGCGACGATGCCCAGGCCATCTACTCGTTCCGTGGCGCCACCGTCGAGAACATCCTTGAGTTTCCGGACGTCTACGAGGGGACTGCCGTAGTGAAGCTCGAGCAGAACTACCGATCGACGCCGCAGATACTCGATGCCGCGAATGCGGTCATCGAGGCATCTCCGGAGATGTTCCCGAAACAACTGTGGACCGAGCGTCGCGACGGGCGCATCCCCGAATTGGTCACGTGCTACGACGAGGCGGTTCAGGCGGAACTCGTGGCAGATCGGGTGCTTGAGCATCGTGAAGCCGGCACTCCGCTGCGCGACCAGGCGGTGCTGTTCCGTACAGGCCACCATTCCGCCGGGCTCGAGATCGAGTTGTCGCGTAGGAACATCCCGTTCGTGAAGTTCGGCGGGCTGCGCTTCCTCGAGGCCTCCCATGTGAAGGATCTGCTGGCCATGCTGCGGATCCTCGACAATCCCAAGGACCAACTCGCTTGGGACCGAGTGATTCAGATGGTTCCCGGAGTTGGACCGGCGACGGCGGCGAAGCTCGTCGCGTATCTCGACGAACAGGCGGCGGAGGTCGGCTCCGATCGCCTCCAGATGTTCATTGAGGAGGACTATTCGGTGGTTGCCGAGGCGCGGACACCAATACGCGAGTTGCGGGCAGCGTTGGCCGACTGCCGCGGCATCGGCGGAGCGGAGCCGATTCCATCAGAGCAGATCGAGCGCTTGATGGAGTTCTGCGCGCTCGTGTTCGACCGGGCGTACGACGATGCGACCGCCCGCCTCGCCGATCTCGGGCAGCTCGCCGCGCTCGCCTCGGAGTACGGTACGAGAAGCCGATTCCTCACCGAGATCACGCTCGATCCTCCTGCAAGTACGAGCGATCTTGCCGGACCGCCACACCTCGATGACGACTACCTCATTCTGTCGACCATCCACTCGGCCAAGGGAGGCGAGTGGGATGCCGTGTTTGTGATCCACGCCGCCGACGGGAACATCCCGTCCGACATGGCGATCTCGGACCCGGGCGGCCTCGAGGAGGAACGGCGCCTTCTGTACGTCGCTCTCACGAGGGCGAGGGATCACCTGCACGTCACCGTTCCCCAACGGTTCTATCACAAGCGGTTCTCCGGGAGTCGGGAGCACTCCTACGCACTGCCGAGCCGCTTCCTCGATCCGGCGATGGACCAATTCGAACAGGTCACGGCCGCCCCTCCGAAACACGACGATGCGATCGATCGCCCGCCTGACGGCACCGATGCGGTCGCAGATGTGCTCGAAGACCTCTGGCAGTAGAGATCAGTGGTCGGAGGGTGCGGCATTCGCATAGCCGGTCTTGATCTCAGGTGCCGCCGCCCGCGTATCCCCTCCCGAATCCTGGGAGTCCCCGGATCGAATCTGGCGATCCGAGCGCTGCGAGCGTTCTTCAGGATTTGAGGAGCCTCGACGTGTTGAGATGCGCACGGAGGAAGGTGTCAACGGCAGCGAAGAATGGACGGAAGGGGTCGAGATCGGCATGTGTGCCGCCGGGAACGATGACAAGCTCGCTTCCGGGCAGGCGATCGTGCAATTCGATCGAGTCTCGGATCGGGATGACCGCATCGGCATCTCCGTGCATGAGCAAGACCGGTGCGGTGATCTCGGCAATCCGGCTTCTCGGCGCGATGTCGTCGTAGTCGTGACCGATCATGCGCTCGACGACCTCGAGGAGAGCCCACGTGATCGGAGCTGGAAATGGGAAGTTCTCACGCATCATCTCAGCCGGGTGGGCGAAGGATGCAACGGCAACAACCGCGTCAACCCGCCGGTCCATCGATGCGGCGTAGATCGTTGCTGCCGCGCCGACTGAGTGACCGATCACGGCGATCCCGCTGACGTCGTCACGCGCGTCGACCATGTCGATTGTGGTAGTGAGATCTTCCGCGAAGCGAGGCATCGACATGAAGTCCTCGTCGTCCGAAAGCCCGTGTTTCCTGGCGTCGAGGAACAGAACATGGAATCCCGAATCCACGAGTCCCGGGCCAATCGGCAGCATGTCGGCCGAGTTGCCGCCCCATCCATGGAGCACGATGACGGCCGGGGCTGAACCCTCGACGGGGATCCACCAACCGTGGAGACGTTTGCCGTTGGGTCCGTCGATCCAAATATCACTGCCTGCCAAGCCGTGATCGGCCGGTTCGCTGTGCACCTCGCGGACGGGGGGAGAGAATGCGCGCTTGAGGAGCCGGGGCGTGGCAACCGCGACGGCGCCCAAGGTGGCCAGGGGGAGAATGAGCTTTCGCATCCGGGGCATCGTACGGTGGTGCGTTGTGCTTCCGGCAGGGATTTGTGGGTTCTAGAACACGGCCTGGAGTGCCCACACCGTGAGCATGCCCGCCGCGATCACCACCGCAACGTTCTTGGTCCTCCACGCGAGCAGAAGCGCGACCAGCGCGGCAATCGCCCTCGGGTTTGTTCCCGGAGCGAGGGCGAGTGATCCTTCGTCGAGCAGCACGGCGGGTGCCGCGAGCGCGGCGAGGACGGCGGGGGCGACGAAACGCAACGGGACAAGAGCCCAGTCGGGCATTGTCCGGTCGCCGACGACCCCGATGAACGAGAGACGGATGAGGTAGGTCCCGATTCCGATGGCGAAGATGATTGCGATGTTGCTCATCGAGCGACCCGCTGGGCGATGACACCTGCGACGACACCACTTGTCGCACCGATGATGAGGCCGAGTCCGTATGGTGCGCCGGCCGCCGCGACGGCAATCCCGGCGCCGACCAGCGCGGCGACGAGTTCCGGCCGGCCCTTGATCGTCGGCACAAGCAAGATCACGAACATGAGCGGGATGGCGAAGTCGAGGGACCACGAGTCGGGTACTTGAGCCCCGAGGACGATGCCGGCGGTCGTGAAGACCTGCCACGGAACCCAGAGGCTCAACCCTGCACCGATGAAGAACCAGCGGCGGTACACCGGATCCTCGACTTCGCCGAACCGGACGATCGAGAGGGCGAACGCCTGGTCGGTCAACAGATAGGGGAGTGCGATGCGGGCGCCCCGAGGGAACTCACGGAATGCGGGGGCAAGTGCCGCGCTGTACATGAAGTGCCGTGCGTTGATGACGAGGGCGGTGGCGACCACCACGGCCCCGGCTGCGCCCGCATCGATGAGTTGGAGGGTCGCAAGCTGGGCGGCGCCGGCGAAGATAATGAACGACGTTGCGCCGCCGAGCCACGGTCCGACGTCCGACCCGGCTGCGACAATTCCGAACACGAGCCCGAAGGGAACCACCGCAATAAGCAGCGGTGCGAAGGCGCGGACCGAATCCCCAAGTGCCTTGCTTCGGATGGATCGATCCTGCGTCATGGTGCTCCGTCGGAACCAGCGACGATAGGCAGGGCGTAGCACTTCGCTGCCTTTGACCGTCCACGTTATGCCGGCAGTTGGTGGCTCCTAGCTGGGAGTTCTCTCAGCGCTTCTTCTGGCGCTTGCGCTCGCTCTTACTGGGAGCAGTATCATCCTGCTCACCGGGGT
>CBFDAN010000143.1:0-5445 GCA_965602815.1 uncultured bacterium | reverse complement strand
TCGCTCCCGGGGTCGTGAATCGCATGTGGGGCCTGCCGCTCTACTACCTCGCCCAGGTGCTGCTCGCCTCGACGGCGGGCGGGTGAACCGAACGGTTAACCTCGCTCCATGCCAAGACTCATGCTGCTGCGTCACGGGAAGTCCGACTGGGAAACCACAAACCGAGGTGACCGCAACCGCCCGCTCAGCCGGCGCGGTGAACAAGCGTCGGAGACGATGGGACTCGTCCTCAGGAAGATGGGGGAGGTCCCTGATCGGATCGTGTCCTCACCAGCCTTGCGCGCCGAAGCAACGGCCACGATTGCACGGCTCTCGGGGGGATGGGATTCGCCGCTCGAGATCGCCGAGGACCTCTACGGGTCCGGACCAGGGGCAGCGCTCGAGGTCGCCGCTCGCTGCGGCGGGGACGCCGGACGCCTCATGCTCGTCGGTCATGAACCCACGTGGTCGTATCTCGCGGAACGGATCACCGGTGGGCGAATCTCAGTTCGAACCGCCACCGTCCTGGCATTCGATCTCGACGCCGGCTCCTGGGAAGAGGCCCCGCAGTCAAGCGGTACCCTGGCCTACGCCCTTCACCCGAGGATGTTCGACAAGAGCGAATGGGTGCTCTCGTGATCGACCTCCGCTCCGACACCGTTACGCGTCCGTCGGCCGAGATGCGTGAAGTGATGGCCTCCGCCCCGGTCGGTGACGACGTGCTGGGGGATGACCCAACGGTAATCCGGCTCGAGGCCCGAGTGGCCCAACTCCTCGGCAAGGAGGACGCCGTCTATGTCCCGTCCGGTTCGATGGCGAATCAGATCGCGGTGCGCGTGCACACCCGCCACGGCGACCGGATTGTGATGGATGCCGGATCGCATATTCGGGTTCACGAGAGTGGCGCCCCCGCTGCGCTGTCCGGCGTGTCGATTGTCACGGTCGACGGGGACCTCGGTGTCTTCACACCGGCACAGCTCGTCGCGGCCGCACCTGGTCCGTCCCCCGAGTTTCCGCCGGGACTCTTTGACCCGACCACGCTCGTGACGATGGAGAACACGCACAACGAAGCCGGCGGGACGATCTGGCCACTCGAGGACATGCAAGCCGTAGCTCACACGGCAAAGAAACTCGGTCTTGCCGTTCACCTCGACGGAGCGCGGCTCTGGAACGCCTCGGCGGCCACCGAAGTCTCGCTCGACGCGTACGCTGCTACGGCCGCCACAGTGAACGTGTGTTTCTCCAAGGGCCTCGGCGCCCCAATCGGTTCGGCACTCGCAGGCCCGAAAGCGCTGATTGACCGAGCCCGCTGGTTCAAGAAGATGTTCGGAGGAGGCTTCCGCCAGGCCGGCATCATCGCTGCCGGCGCCCTCTACGCGGTCGAGAACAACCGTGACCGTCTCGGCGAGGACCACGCCCATGCTCGGTGGTTTGCCGAGGCGATCGATGAGACTCCCGGTCTCGAAGTGAATCTCGACGCGGTCCAGACCAACATCGTCTACTTCGACGTACCGGAAGCCCTTCGATTCGCCGCAGCCCTTCGAGAAGCCGGTGTCGACACGCTTTCGGCCGGCCCGAACCGGATTCGCGCCGTGTTCCATCTCGACGTGTCCGAGGACGACACCATGCGGGCCATCCGGATCCTGCGCGAGGTCGCCTCTTCCAAGGTCTCGTCGGTGCCGAACGCCACCTGATTCTCCGCGGCACGGAGTCGCGGACGGCGCCTACACCACAGAGAACCCCGATGCCGTGTCAACTCCCGGCTCCTCGGAGAACCCGAAGCGATGTGTGTTGCCGGCTCGGCTGCTCGCGAGTCAGCCAGCGTGCTTGTCGCCAACGGAGGCACACCGGCAGCAGGGACGTCGGCCTTTGATCCTGCCCGCTAGACCAGGGCAGCGGTCACGACGGCGGCGATGCAGATCGCCACAGCGAGTACGGTCATTATTGTGACGAAACCCTTCGAAACGTCACCATCGTCGAGTGGGTTCTTGAATGGGCGGACATTGGCGATTGCACCGTCGACGTAGGAGTCTTCTGTCTCGGCCAGAGACGTCGCGGGTTGGCGGCTCTTCTTGGCATCGGCCGGTTCGGCAAGTGGTACCGCAGACGTGGTCGAGAACTCGGAAGGTGAATCGGGGCGAAAGACGAGGGTCTCCCCGCCGAGCGTCAACCCGAATGATCCGTTGCTCTCGGGCGAAATGAGGTAGTCGGCCCGGTCCCTGGACCCGAGTTGACTGTCGCCGGCGGTAAGCGTCACGCGCTCAGGGTCGAGGCTCAGCGTGGCTTCAAGGCCATTCCCCGCATCTCCTGGGAGCAGTACCGCTCCGGTGAACGTCTTGGTCATGGGTCCTCCATGTGCGACTACAGAGATTCATCGGCAAAGACACCCGTGGAAATGAAGCACATTATCGAAAATCTCGAGACCGGACGCCGTCGACCGACCAACGTTCAAAACGGTGGGCAACGAAGTTCGTCACTCCATCGACGTGCTCGATGACGCCGTCGATCACCACTCCGACCGCTTTCCTCGCTACTTCGTAATGGGTCTCCCACACCTGAGGCAACACGACCACGTTGAGGAGACCCGTCTCATCCTCGAGATTCAAGAACCGGACACCTCGCGCCGTCGAGGGACGCTGACGATGGGTGATGATCCCACCGACTCGGGCCCGGGTGCCGTGCCGGCGATCTGCAAGGACCACATCGATCGGAACACACCCATGAGTGTTCAACGTGTCTCTCGCAAGGGAGACCGGGTGTGTCGTCGAGATGCCGGTCGACCACAGATCGGCCTGTACCCGTTCCGATGTTGTCATATCCGGGAGTGTTGGAACGTCGCCACCAGGGGGAAGCGACAGCCGATCGGGTCCGAGTTCGGTGAGCATCCCGGCCGCCCACATCCCATCTCGCCGATCAAGACCAACCGGGGCGAGTGAACCGGAACCGGCGAGGCCCTCATACGCGTCGAGTGCAAGACCGGTCCGCTGCGCAAGATCCTCCGGGGTAGCGAAGGGGCCACCCGTTGCCCGCGCAGCCTCAATACGAGCGATCTCACCCTCGCCGAGATTTCTGACATATCGGAGACCGACCCGAAGTGCTACGGCCGGTCGTATGGGATCGTCGATCGGCCCTCTCCCCCTCCTCCACTCGCCCCGGAGGTATTCCACCGTGTCTGCCTGGTCGCTCTCAATCGGTTCGATCGTGCAGTCGAATGCCGATCGGTTCACATCGGGGATCAAGACGACGACCCCGTGATGCTGGGCATCCTGAACCAACGAATTGGGGGTATAGAAGCCCATTGGCTGTGCGTTGAGCAAACCGGCGAAGAACTCCGTCGGCCAGTGGTACTTCAACCAGGCGGCGGCGTAGACGATGTATGCAAACGAGACGGAGTGACTCTCCGGGAAGCCGAACGAGGCGAACCCCTGAAGCTTCTCCCAGATCTCGTCCGCCGGTGGACCAACGATGCCGTTCTTCGCCATTCCGGCGAACACTTCATCGCGCAGCCGGTCCATGGCCTCCGATGCCCGCTTGTGAGTCATCGCCTGGCGCAGCCGATCGGACTGGCCCGGTGTGAAGCCGGCGCAGATCCTGGCAAGCTCCATCAGTTGCTCCTGGAATACCGGAACGCCGAGTGTCTTCCTCAGGATCGGCTCTGCAGACGGATGCGGGTAGCGGATCGGTTCCTCTCCGTTACGACGGCGAAGGAATGGGTGGACGGACTGCCCCTGGATGGGCCCAGGACGGATGAGCGCTACCTCGATCGCAAGGTCGTAGAAGCTCCGCGGCTTCAGCTTCGGAAGTGTCGCCATCTGCGCCCGCGACTCCACTTGGAATATCCCGACCGTATCGGCGCGGGTCAGCAGGTCGTACACGATGGGTTCCTGGGGGATCGTCGCAAGATCGAGGTCGAGACCGTGCATCTCTTCGATGAGGTCGACGGTCAAGTGCATCGCATTCAACGCTCCGAGTGCGAGCAGGTCGAACTTGACGATGCCCATCGTTGCGCAGTCGTCCTTGTCCCATTGGAGCACCGAACGATCCTCCATCCTCCCCCACTCCATCGGGACCGTCTCCCACAGAGGTCGCCGAGCGACGACCATTCCGCCGGAATGGATGCCGAGGTGACGCGGGAACCCGTCGAGGCGGCGGCATACGTCGAGGATGAGGTCGCTGGTCAGCCCATCGGGAAGATCGACCGCGCTGCCGATCGACTTGGGGTCGCGGGTATCGAGATAACGCGTGAGGCCGTTCACTTGTGCCTGAGTGAGGCCAAATGCCTTTCCGACATCCTGGAGCACGGATTTGGCGCGGTACGTTATGACGTTCGCGACCATCGCTGCCCGCTCCCTGCCGTAGCGGCGGTAGCAGTACTGGATGACCTCCTCGCGCCGCTCGGCCTCGAAGTCGATATCGATGTCGGGCGGGCGGCCCCGTTCTTCGGAGAGGAACCGTTCGAATGGGAGGTTCAGACGGATCGGATCGACGCGGGTCAGCCCGATGCACCGGCACACCGCCGAGTCGGCCCCCGATCCGCGAATCTGGCAGTAGATGTCTTGCGAGCGCGCAAAGGTGACGATGTCCCACGCAACGAGGAAGAACCCAGAGAAGCCGAGATCGCCGATCACCTCGAGTTCATGGTCGAGCCTGCGACGGGCTGCCGCGTCGATTCCGTCCACCCGGCCCGGGTAGACCTCGCGGGCCCCGTCGTCGACGAGGTGTCTCAAGTACTCGTCTTCGGTCGTGAACGAACCCGGCTTCGGGAAGTCGGGAAGTTCCGGAGCCAGGAGGTCGAGGTCGAAGGCGAGCATCGCCCCGAGGTCAGCTGCGCGGTCGACCGCACCGGGGTAGCGGGAGAACCGGGTAGCCATCTCCTCGGGTGAACGAAGGTGACGCAGGTCGGTTGCAGGCCGGAAACCATCGGCGGTGTCGAGATCGCGCCTCCCGGCAACGGCTGCAAGAACCTCGGCGAGGTCTGCGTCGTGCCGCTGGGCGTAGTGCACGTTGTTCGTTGCGATGTACGGGATGTGAAGCCTGCGGGAGACCTCCAAGAGGAGGTCGTTGCGGTTGTCATCATCCGGCATCCCATGATGGGTGAGTTCGAGGAAGAGACGACCGGGGAAGATGTCTCGCAACCTTGCTGCAGCCGTCATCGCCCCGGCGAGGTCACCGGCTTGTGCAGCTCGCGGGACGGCGCCGTCACGGCATCCGGTGAGCGCAACCAGCTTCCCGTCGCGAGACGCGATGTCGAGATCGGCGTAGTTGTAGCGGGGCCGGTCCTTCTGTCCCCGAAATTGCCCTCGTGTTACGAAACGACTCAGGGCGGCGTAGCCCGCCGGGTCGGGAGCGAGGAGAACAAGATGGTCGGTCTCCGGATGATCCGTTGGTTTGCTCCCGTGCATCCGCCGAATTCTCCCCCGCCGCGGCCTGCTTTCGTCCCCCCCACGCAGTGGGGGGGAAGCGGAG
>CBFDAN010000142.1:0-5447 GCA_965602815.1 uncultured bacterium | reverse complement strand
TCGCAAGGCTGATCTTCAGTTCATCGAACAGTTGTGTCACCATCTACTCCCATCAACCTCAAACGTCGGATTCGGCCTTCTCCGGCCGTGAGATATCGATACCGAGCGATGCAGCGGTTCGGAACACGTCCTCTTCGAGTTCCTTGAACTCGACTTCCTCACCGGCGGAGAGCATCTCCACATTGAGGCAGAGGCTCTGCATCTCTTTGACAAGCACCTTGAAGGACTCGGGGATGCCGGGCTCGGGGATGTTCTCTCCCTTGACGATCGCTTCGTAGACCTTGACGCGCCCGCGCACATCGTCTGACTTGATCGTCAGGACTTCCTGGAGGGCGTACGCCGCGCCGTAGGCTTCGAGCGCCCAGACCTCCATCTCACCGAAGCGCTGCCCGCCGAACTGAGCCTTGCCGCCCAGCGGCTGCTGCGTGATCATCGAATACGGGCCGGTCGACCGTGCGTGGATCTTGTCGTCCACAAGGTGGACCAGCTTCAGGATGTACATGTATCCGACGGTGATCGGAGAGTCGAACGGTTCGCCGGTGCGACCGTCGAACAGGGTCGCTTTCCCGACGCCGTCGACCATCGCCTCGTCGTCCCGGTTCGGAACCGTGTTCTCCAGCACTTTGAGGATCTCGTCCTCGCGCGCACCATCGAATACCGGAGTGGCGATCTTCGTCCATGCCGGGGCACCATCTGATGCCGGGCTCTCGAGATCGTCGAATGCGTTCCATCCCTGTGACGCGGCCCACCCAAGGTGCGTCTCGAGGACCTGGCCGAGGTTCATCCGGGAGGGAACACCCAGCGGTGACAGAATGATGTCGACCGGGGTGCCATCCGGGAGGAACGGCATGTCGTCCTCAGGGAGGATCTTGGCGATGACTCCCTTGTTGCCGTGGCGTCCGGCGAGCTTGTCACCCTCCGAGATCTTGCGCTGCTTCGCAACGTAGACCCGGACGAGTTCATTCATGCCGGGCGGCAGGTCGTGGCCCTCGTCGCGGCGGAACTCCTTGACGGCGATCGCCTTGCCGGTCTCGCCGTGCGGGACCTTCAAAGAAACGTCGCGCACCTCACGGGCCTTCTCTCCGAAGATGGCGCGGAGGAGACGCTCTTCCGGCGTCAACTCGGTCTCACCCTTTGGCGTGATCTTGCCCACGAGGTAGTCGCCGGGGTCGACGTCCACACCGATGCGGATGATGCCGCGATCGTCAAGATCCTGCAGCACTTCTTCAGCCACGTTGGGGATGTCCCTCGTGATCTCCTCGGCGCCGAGCTTCGTGTCCCGAGCCTCGATCTCATGCTCCTCGATGTGGATCGACGTCAGGACATCGTCCTTCACCAGTCGCTCCGAGAGGATGATGGCGTCCTCATAGTTGTGGCCGTTCCACGGCATGAACGCAACCAGCAGATTTCGACCCAAGGCGAGTTCTCCACCCTCGGTTGATGGGCCGTCGGCCAGCACCTGACCAGCCTTCACCGCGTCACCTTCAGCAACGATTGACTTCTGGTTGATGGAGGTGCCCTGGTTCGAGCGCTCGAATTTGAGAAGGTGCAGCGTGTGCTTCTTGTTGGTTCCCTTCTCCTTGACGACGATCTCGTCACCAGTCACGGTCACGACTTCGCCGTCGACGGGCGAAATGATGACATCGCCGGAGTCCACGGCCGACCGACCTTCCATACCCGTACCCACGAGCGGTGCGTCCGTCGTGATCAGCGGAACCGCCTGACGCTGCATGTTCGAACCCATGAGAGCCCGGTTGGCGTCATCGTGCTCCAAGAACGGAATGAGCGCCGTCGAGACCGAAACCAGTTGCTTCGGGGAGACATCCATGTAGTCGACTTCATTCGGCACGACGGAATCGACCTCACCACCCGTCTTGCGCACGAGTACGCGGTCGTTGACGAACGCGCCGTCCTTGGTGAGGGGTGCGTTCGCCTGGGCGATGACGTGGCCCTCCTCTTCGGATGCCGTCAGGTAGTCAATCTTGGCGGTGACTTTGCCGTTGACGACATGCCGGTATGGCGACTCGATGAACCCGAATCGGTTGACCTTGGCGTACGACGCGAGAGAACCGATGAGACCGATGTTCGGACCCTCGGGAGTCTCGATCGGGCACATCCGGCCATAGTGGGACGGGTGAACATCTCGTACCTCGAAGCCGGCGCGCTCTCTCGAGAGACCACCCGGTCCGAGCGCTGAGAGGCGCCGACGGTGGGTAAGGCTCGCCAAAGGGTTCGGCTGATCCATGAACTGGCTCAACTGACTCGTCCCGAAGAACTCCTTGATCGAGGCAACGACGGGACGGATGTTGATCAGCGTCTGCGGTGTGATCGCTTCCGGATCCTGCGTCGTCATCCGCTCGCGCACGACGCGCTCGAGCCGGCTCAGGCCGACCCTGATCTGATTCTGGATGAGTTCGCCGACCGTGCGCACGCGACGATTCTGGAAGTTGTCGATGTCGTCCGTGTGGTATCCCGGCTCGCGACTGTGGAGCGCCATCAGATACCGGATCGTGTCGAGAATGTCCTCGTCGGAGAGAAGCCCATCCTCGCTCTGAACGTACGAATCGGGTTCGATCTGCGGGCGCGACAGTTTCTGGTTCAGCTTGTAGCGACCTACTCGCGTGAGGTCGTAGCGCTTCGGATTGTTGAAGAGCGTGTTGATGAGTCCTCGTGCCGACTCGACCGTGGTCAACTCGCCCGGGCGGAGCTTCCGGTAGAGGTCCAGCAGCGCTTCGTCCTTCGTGGAGGTCGGATCCTTTGCAAGCGTCTCGCGGATCAATTCGGAGCCGTTGAAAAGAGCGAGAATGTCCTCATCGGTCTCGGCAAGGCCAAGCGCCCGGATGAACGTCGTGACGAACTGGCGACGCTTCCTGTCGACGCGCACACCGACGGTGCCCTTCTTATCGACATCGAACTCGAGCCATGCGCCGCGACCGGGAATCACCTTCGCCGAGTAGATATCCTTGTCTGAGATCTTGTCGAGCGTGACGTCGAAATAGACGCCGGGGCTCCGTACGAGCTGGCTGACGACCACCCGTTCGGTGCCGTTGATGATGAAGGTGCCGTTGTCGGTCATCATCGGGAAATCCCCGAGGAAGACCTGCTGCTCCTTGATCTCACCCGTCTCGCGATTGAGGAAGCGAGCCGTGACGAACAGCGGTTTCGAATAGTTGCTGTCTCGGTCCTTTGCCTCTTCGATCGTTTCGGTTGGATCCCCGAATCGATGGTCGGTCAGCTCGAGAGCGAGATTGCCGGTGAAGTCCTCGATCGGAGAGATCTCTTCGAAGATCTGCCGCAGACCGCGCTCGATGAAACTATCAAACGAGTCACGCTGGACAGCGAGGAGGTCGGGGAGTGGTTGGACTTCGGGCAGTTTGGCGAAGGAGAGTCGGGAAGAGCGCGCACGGGCCAAGGGAGGATCCTCCTGGTATGGATGCGATCAGCGGGAGCTGTGGGCAGGGCTACGGAACGACCGAGAATAGCACAAATCCGAGATAGCGCACAACTATCTCGGCTCTGCCTGTGGAGAGTCGTAGAAGATCGTTCGATTGGCAGGTGCAACATACCAAGAACCACAAGCAGGAGTCAAGGATGGAAAGAGTTGCCAGTCGCCAGTCGCCAATCGCCAATCGCCAATCGCCAGCCAAGAGTTATCGGCCGGCAGCCACGAGACCTAGTGGCGGGGCGGCCGACGGCCGCCCCTCCACTAGCTGCTACTTGCTACTAGCTACTAACTACCAACTACTTCAGTTCCACCGTGGCGCCGGCACCCTCGAGGGTCTCCTTTGCCTTCTCGGCGGCTTCCTTGTCAACACCTTCCAGGACAGGAGCCGGGAAGCCGTCCACGAGGGCTTTGGCTTCCTTCAGGCCGAGGCTGGTGAGGCCGCGGACTTCCTTGATCACCTGGATCTTCTTGTCGCCGACGCCGACGAGAACGACGTCAAATTCGTCCTTCTCTTCTTCGACGGCAGCTTCACCACCAGCGGCGGGTGCCATGGCCATTGCCATGGGTGCCGCGGCGGTCACATCGAACTTCTCCTCAAATGCTTTGAGGAACTCGGATAGTTCGAGGACACTCATCTCCTCGAAGACACCGAGCAGATCCTCGGTAGTCGTCTTGGCCATGTTCTATTCCTCCTCAACGGCCGCATCGGCCGCATCATCGGTGTCTTCGGACTCGGTGCCGGTGTCCTCTGCGGACACTTCAGCAGCCGGCGCGTCATCATCGCTTTCGGTTGTTTCAGCTTCCTGCTCGTCGAGCTGCTCATCGGGTGTGACCGCTTCGATTTCGGCTTCCACTTCGGCGACCTCTTCGACGACAGCCTCCTCAACGGCGGCATCCTCGACAACGGCCTCCTCCGCTTCGACAACTACCGCTTCTTCAGCGGCCTCTTCAACGGCTTCCTCGATGACGGCCGTTTCGGCTTCAGCCTCCTCAACGGCGGCTTCTTCGACGACGGCCTCTTCGACAGAGCTGGACTCGGCTTCGGGCTGGTCGCTGGTGGCTGGCAGCTCGGAGCTCTCCGCTTCTTTCTTCTCGAGCAACTGCTGCATCGCCGTTGCCGCGTTACGCGGCAGTGCGGCGAGCAGGCCGGCCATCTTCGCCATCGGTGCTTCAAACGCACCAGCGATCTTGGCCAGCAGCACCTCGCGCGGTTCGATTTCCGCGAGTTCTGCGATTCGCTCGGGTGTCAGGAATTCCCGACCGAGGAGTCCGCCCTTGACGACGAGCACCTCATGAGTCTTTGCGAAATCGCGCAACACCTTGGCGGCGCCGACGGGGTCACCGTCGGCGAACGTCAAGCCGGTGGGTCCGAGGAGGAGAGCGTCGAAAACGTCGATATACATGTCGGCGGCGGCCAGGCGGGCGAGGGTCATCTTAAAGACCCTGAACTCGGCCCCGTTGGCACGCAACTCCCTGCGCAGTGTCTGCTGCTCTTGAACCGAAAGCCCGGCGTATTCGGCAAGGAACACGGCTTGTGCTCCGTCCAAACGCTCTTTGATGTCGGCGACGGCCTGGACCTTCTCCGGTCTTGGCATTCGTCGTCCTCCTCTACGGGCTTGCTTCCACACGTCCCCGCCCTTGAGGTGGCCGAGGGTCCAAAACGAAGTTCGGGCTCCCGGCAAGAGACAGGGAGCCCTCGAGAGAGGACGACCTACGTCGGCGCCGCAATGCGGACTTACACCTACCGACGGTCTCGGGCCAAGGTTGAGGTTGTGTGGCGCGGAGAGTAGGACTGAGGGAGTGGCTACCGCAAAGCGGTTCGAGCCGGACGTGAGACCCGAGACATGAGACACGAGACCGGACCCGGTTCTGACGTCTCGGGTCTCGAGTCTCGGATCTCGGATCTCGGATCTCGGGTCTATGGTCTCAGATCTCGAGGGTGACCGACTCGAAATCAGCCACCTGCATCAACTCAATCCCGTCCTCGTCCAACACCATCTTC
>CBFDAN010000141.1:0-5471 GCA_965602815.1 uncultured bacterium | reverse complement strand
TCCTCGAGCGGCGCCAGATCGTCGATCGTCAGACGATCGAGGTTCTTGCCGGCGGCGCGGGCGTGCCTGGCGCTTGACCCCCTCCGCTATCGGCTTCGCCGACGAACCCGTGTAGCCCTTGGTGAGTCGTGGAACTGTTTGACCCCCTCCGAGAGGTTCATGTCTCGTGGGTCGCGGAGCTGTTTGACCCCCTCCGAATTGGAACTCGGCACGGGCGCGCTTGGGGCTTGACCCCCTCCGTCATCGGCTTCGCCGCTGCCACCTCCCCCTCAAGACTCGCGGCGGAATTGGGGTCGGGTCGTGTCCGTGTGGGGGCTGGTGTCGGTGTTAGGTGATGGTGGCGAGTATCCCGATGGCTTTGGCGGTCCGGTCGAACGCTGCGGCTGGTCGTCTCCAGTAGTCGAGGGCGTGCCATCGTTTCATGGCCCCGATGGCGTGTTCGACGGGCATGCGTCGCGACGACAACTGCCGGTTGAAGCGGCGGTCGTCGTCACTGAGCGGCCCGTAGCGGGTCTTGTAGACCGGAGTGATGACACGGTCGGCGCCGAGGTCCTTCCACAACGTCTGATATCCCCGATCGGCGAGCACCACGGCCCCGGCGGTGGCCGCAACTGTCAGCATCGTCATCAACCCGGTCTGGGCACGCAGCATTGCGATGTCGTTCGTGCGGCCGTCGCCCGTCGGGTTCGCTTCGACCCACAACGGACGCCGCGAACGATCAGAGACGACGGTGGCTTTGACGACGTGGGCTTTGGTCTTGCCCGACCAGGCCTGTTTCTGGTCTTCCCACAGCTCGGGAGACCACCGGCGCACCTCGGTGCCGTCGATCATCACCGGTTCGTCACCGTGTTCCTCGACATAGGCCGCAAGATCGTCCAGGGTCCGGATCGGACGGATCGCACCAGCGGGTTGGAACCCGTGGATCACGAGGAGCTCTTCGATCTCGTCGCGATAGCGCCGCACCGAGCGTTCATGGACATCCAAGATCCTGCCCGTAGCACGCACCGAGATGCCCTGACGAAGCAGCGTCAACGCCACCAACAGACGCAGCCAGAACGGCTTCGGTGGCCGACCAGCACCCGGCGCCCGCCGACGTCCCGGCCGGTCCGCGGCGTCGCGGCGTCGCTGCTCGGCGATCGGTGCGAGACGGATCAGCAGATCACCGAACTGTTGAGGTGTCGTGCCACACAGTTCACGAGAGGGACCCAACCGGACCACACGGGTAACAGTCATACGCGGAACCTATCGAACCCCAACCCAGAACGCGAGCATCAAATACGCCGCACCTCTTGAGGGCGAGGAATCCTCGGGAAGAATTGCCCTCCCCCGGCTCGTGCTCAGCTCACCGAGCTTGTCACGGTGATTCCGACCGAATCGGCAGACACCCTGATCCAGCCGTTGCAGACGCGCAACGGAGAACGCCGTTGCGCGGACGGTCGCGATGTCCTCCGGTGTCAGATCGGAGGGCGACTCGGAACAGCAGCATGCGACGAGAGCGAGCGCAACTGCGCTGATCCATATCCGCATCCCGTCCCCTCCTTGGTCGCCTTCCACGGCTCAAAGCGCACGAACCAGGCCTAATTCGCAGTGGATCAACCGTCTCGCTTGAAGATCGCCGCGGCGCCCATACCTCCACCGATGCACATGCTCACGATGCCGTACTCGACGCCTCGGCGCACCATCTCGTGCAGGAGTGTCGCGGTCAGCTTCGCACCGGTGCAGCCGAGCGGGTGTCCAAGGGCGATCGCTCCGCCGTTGACGTTGACGATCGCCGGATCGAGCCCGAGCTTGCGGATCGAGTACAGCGCCTGGCTGGCGAACGCCTCGTTGAGTTCGACAAGACCGATATCGTCAACAGACAGGCCTGCAGCTTCGAGGGCTTTCGGGATCGCCACCGTCGGGCCGATCCCCATCTCGTCCGGGTGGACACCCGCGACCTGGTAGGTGACCAACTCCGCGAGTGGCGTGAGTCCGTATTCGGCTGCGGCTTCCCGGGTCATCAGCACCTCGATAGCCGCACCGTCGGACGTCTGCGAGGAGTTCCCTGCCGTCGAACGACCATTCACCTTGAAGACCGGGCGCAGCCTGCTCAATCCCTCGACCGTGCTCTCGCGCGGACCTTCGTCGGTATCAAAAACCACCTGCTTCCCGGCGAGCGTCACTTCGATCGGGATGATCTCATCCTTGAATCGACCCTCGCTGATCGCCTCAATTGCCCGCCGGTTGGATTCGACGGCGAAGGCATCCTGATCTTCCCGGCTGACGTCGTAACGTTCGGCCACAGTCTCGCTGGTGATCCCCATGGAGTCGTAGGACGCCGGGAACGATTCAACGAGCGCAGGATTTGGTGCCGGCTTCTGTCCACCCATCGGGACGAGCGACATCGATTCGACACCACCGGCGATCACGACCTTCTGCCATCCAGCGGCGATCTGGGCGGCGCCGGTCGCAAGCGACTGCAAGCCGCTGCTGCAGAACCGGTTGAGTGTCATCCCTGGAACCGAAACGGGAAGCCCGGCACGAAGTGCCGCGATACGGGCGACATTCATCCCCTGTTCGGCTTCGGGGAAAGCACACCCGACGATAACGTCGTCGACATCGGCCGGATCGAGGTCCGGGACTCGTTCCATGAATGTTTCGATCAGACGACCGAGTAGCTCGTCCGGCCTGGTCTCGCGCAGGGTCCCTCGACCCGATTTGCCAACCGCGGTGCGGTGTGCGTGGGTTACCACCACTCCAGTGCTCATGCTTCTGCTCCTTCTGCTACTCAGTTCCGCAAGGGTTTGCCGGTCTCCAGCATGTGCAGGATCCGGTCGATCGTCTTCTGCTCCCGACAGAGGCCCACAAATGCCTCGCGCTCCAGGTCGAGGAAGTCCTGCTCGCTCAGGAGTGCGCCTGCGGCCACATCGCCCCCGCAGAGGACGGTGGCGAGGACTGCGCCGAGGTGTTCGTCGTACTCGCTCAGGTATCCACCCTGCTGCATCCCGTGGACACCTACCTTGAGGGCGGCGATCCCGGTGGCGCCGGGAACCGGCACCGAGAACTGGGCAGGTGGTTCGTAGCCCATCTGAACCATCGCAAGCACATCAGCCTTCGCATTCGCGAGCACGGCGTCTGGATTGAGGGTGATCCGATCGGTCCGCCGCAGAAATCCGTATGACTTGGCCTCCTCGGCGCTCGTCGACACCGTGGCCGTGCCGACCGTCATGAATATCTTCTCCATGAACGGGAACAGATCAGCCTTCACACCGTCGGGAATCGACCCGTAGTAGCGGAACGCCATCTCCTTGCAGCCTCCACCAGCGGGGATCAGCCCGACGCCCAACTCGACGAGGCCGATGTAGCTCTCGGCCGCGGCGCGGACGGCATCGCCGTGCATCACGACCTCGCAGCCGCCGCCGAGCGCCATTCCGCGCGGGGCGGTCACGACCGGCCCCTCGCAGTACTTCATCCTCATGAACGTGTCCTGGAGGACCCCCACGGTCTGATCGATCTGGTCCCAGTCCTGGGACATGGCCAGCATCCCGATGAGCCCCACGTTCGCCCCAACGGAGAAGTTGGTGTCGTCGTTGCCGACCACGAGCCCCACGAGTTCTCCGGCGTCGACCATGTCGCAGCCGGCTGCGATGACCTCGAGAATGGTATTGTCGAGGGCGTTCATCTTCGTGTGGAATGAGACACAGCCGACACCGTCGCCCATGTCGTAGAGGGTGGCTCCCACGCTCTCCGCGAGGACCTTGCCTTCTTCCGCGAGCGATGCGACGGAGATCACACCCTCGGACATCGGAACCGGCAGGTAGGTCTCCAATTCGACATCCCAGTAGTGAGCGTCGCCGTCGCGCTCGACATACCATGATCCCTCGCCGACCTCGATCAGCCGGTCAACGGCTTCCGGCACGGTCATACCTTCGGCGCGCATTCGTTCCACGGAGCCTGCAACTCCGATGGCATCCCACGTCTCGAACGGTCCCAGCTCGTAGTTGAAGCCCCATCGCAACGCACGGTCGATATTGACGATATCGTCGGCGATCTGACCGAGCAGCTCCAGCGCGTAGATGCTCGACTCGGCCGTGACCTTCCAGGCAAAGCGCCCGTGGTCGTCGTCGAAGGCCACCATCGCAGCAATCTTGTCTCCCGGTCCTTCCATCTTCCTGGCGGCACCCACCGCTGCGAGCCGGACCTTGCCGGCATCGACATAGTCGAGCGTCTCAAGGTCGAGGCTGAGGATGGTGCTTCCCGCCTCCGTCTTCACCTTCTTGTAGAAACCGGCTCCACTCTTGCTTCCAAGCCGGCCGTCGTCGATCAACGCCTGCATCGTTTCTGGAACCTCGAAACGGTCTCTCCACGGGTCATCCGGGCAGCCCTCGCCGATCGTGGCGAGAACATGCGCCAGGGTGTCGAGACCCACGATGTCTGCGGTGCGGAACACGGCCGACTTTGGTCGTCCCATCGCGGGGCCGAACACCGCATCAACCTCCGCAACGCCGACGCCGTACTCGTTCATCCAGTGAAAGACGGATGCCATGCCGAACGTGCCGATCCGATTGGCAATAAAGTTCGGGGTGTCCTTGCAGTACACGACTCCCTTGCCGAGCACGTGTTCGCCGAACCAGGCCATGCCGGCGAAGACATCGGGGTCGGTGTCCGCGATCGGGACCATCTCGAGGAGGCGCATGTAGCGGACGGGATTGAAGAAATGTGTGACCATGAAGTGGCGGCGGAAGTCTTCACTCCGTCCCTCAGCCATCGCTGTGGCGGAGAGCCCGGATGTGTTCGATGACACGACGCTGCCCGGCTTGCGGTATTCATCCACCATCGTGAACACACGTTGCTTGATATCCAAACGTTCGACAACAACCTCGACGATCCAGTCGCATTCGGCGAGCTTGTCGAGGTCGTCCTTGTAGTTGCACGGAGTGACCAAGGAAGCGAAGTCCAGACGATAGAGGAGCGCCGGCTTGGCCTTCTGCATGGCAGCGACGCCCTCAGCCGAGATTCGGTTGCGAACCTTCCTGGATTCGAGCGTGAGTCCCTCCGCGGCTTCCGCGTCCGTGAGTTCCAGGGGCGCGACGTCGAACAGATACGACGGAACCCCGGCGTTCGCGAGATGAGCAGCGATGCCCTGGCCCATAACTCCAGCCCCGAGGACTGCCGCTCGTTTGATCCCAATTCCCATAGGTCCTCTCCTCGCGCGTCACACTTCTTCCGGTGTTGCCCCGCACAGTGGTTGGTTATCGGGATCGGGACCAGGGCCGGAGGACCCCTCCCCAAGCTGGCGGGTCAGCCATCTCGGTGAGACGTTGCGGTCAGCGTTCGATGCGGGAACGAACGTCCTCGGGAACGGAGGCCGCGGTCGGCATTTGGATAGGTGCGATCGAGTTGCGGTCGCCGCGCCCCGCTTCGATGTCGGTGCCGTAGAGGGGCTCAAACTCGAGGAGTTCGCCGTTGAAATCGTGGTGGTAGACCCCATT
>CBFDAN010000140.1:0-5481 GCA_965602815.1 uncultured bacterium | reverse complement strand
AACCTCTCGGAGCTAAACGCTGCCGGTGCCGAAACACTGTTCGCTCTTCACGGCCTGCTCGACCGTCACCAGGCGCTCGAACTCCAGACGGGCGAGCTGGTTCGACTCCGCGACGACGTTCGGATCTTCGGGACGCTGAACCCGACCGACCTCCGGGACTATGCCGGCACCCAGACCCTCAACAAGGCCTTTGCCGATCGTTGGATCATCTGGGAGAAGGGGTTCCCGGCCGAGGATGAGTTGATTGCGATGATCGAACGGCGTCACCCTGACCTGCGTACCGACCTCGTCGAGTACGTGGCGAAACTCGCCGTCGAGATCAACGAGTCGTTCACGTCCGGCGACTCTCGGACCCGCGTCGAAACACCGATGAGTCTGCGCACCGTTCTGGACCGCATCCCGGCGGGGCTCGACATGTACAGTGACACGGAGGATCCGCTCCGACGGGCGTGGGATGAATTCGTCCTCCCGCACATCGACCCATACGACCGTGACCACTACGAGACTGTCTGGGCCGCCGTTGTCCGTCGCGGACCCGAGGGTGCGCCGTTCTCGAAATAGGAGAAACCCATGCCGTCATTCGACATCGTCTCTCAAGTCGACATGCAGGAAGTCCGCAACGCCGTCGACCAGTCGATGCGTGAAGTCGTGAACCGCTACGACTTCAAGGGCACCGACACCAAGATCTCGCTCACCGACGATGGGATCGTCATCGAGTCGGCAACCGACCACCGCGTTGAGGCTGCGATCGACGTACTCCAGACGAAGCTGGTCAAGCGCAAGGTCTCGCTGAAGTCCATCTCCGGCGGAGAAATCAAGCCGATCGGCGGAGGTCGCTCGCGTGCCGATTTCACGCTCAACCAGGGCATCAACCAGGACGATGCCCGGGAGCTCGCGAAGATGATCCGGAACATGAAGCTGAAGGTCCAGGCGCAGATCCAGGGTGATCAGCTTCGCGTCCAGGGCAAGAAACGCGATGACCTCCAGGAGGTCATCGTCGAGGTAAGGGCGCTCGACTTCCGGGTTCCCCTGCAGTTCGTCAACTACCGCGACTAGCCCACCGACGATCCCCCAGCAGCATCGGCATTGGGGCTAGGCGTCGCGCCCTGCCAGCCTCTTGATCTCGAGCATCATCTTGCGGCTCATCACGAAAGTGATCGCTTCGAGAGGGAAGCGCTGGAACGCGAGGCGGCTCTTCCAATCCGGGGCGTAGTCGTAGCGGCCCCTCGTCAGGAAACGGCTGCCGCCATCAGGGCCGGGCTTGACGACGAACTGCCAGGTTGACGCTCCCCAACTCTCCCCATCACCGATCTCGGCCGGTGACCCGAAAAGCACGAGGGCGTTCGGAGGATCCACGATCTCAATTCGCAGCGGCGGTGCGTCCGAATACAGGTAGATGCCTTCGCCAACCGCCGGGTGCTGGTGGTCAGGAAGGATCTCCGTCGTGTTGGTGATCCGGCAACCGAACATGTTCTCAAGCGTCTGATAGGTGTAGAAACCGCCACGGCCCTGTCCGATCTGTGCGATCCAGGGCCATACGGCCTCCGGCGATGCATCGACGGTGATTCCCAGGGTGTACCCCCACTTGGGTTCGGGCACGAGCTCATCGCCCGGCAACGAATCAGTTGCCTCCGTTCCCACCGTGCCCCACCGCAGCCGCCTCCGCCTGATGAATGGGGTGGCGACCAGGTGCCACACAATGAGGGCGGCGCCCTCAAGCGCAGCCAGAACGCCGACACCGGGCGAGGGGGCCGTGCGATGTCCCAACCGTCTGTTGTCCGAGTCCCGTTCGGCTACCAGGTTGCCCCCCTCGATATCTATTCGATCATCTTGCCGCAGCGCCGGAATGCCTCCCAGGGCCGGAGGTCCCCTGCGAAACGCGGTGGGAGCGCACATCGTCGTTTCCGGCAACCCGTTCGTGTGGTTGCACATCTGGAACACCGCCATCCCACCGCTTGGACCGGACGAGGAACCCGGCAGATCGGGATCCTCGAGGCCTCAACTGGACTGGACGTACGCGAGCACACGTTCGAGGGGACGCGGCACCCGCCCGAGGTCAACCGCATCCGCGAGCAAGCCCGCGTAGCGAGCCTTGCGCCCCGACTTCGTGCCCATGAATCGCCGGAGCTGCGACTCGAGGGTGCGCTCGCGCCACGCAGGCTGGCTCTGAAACCTCCGAAACGATGGGAAGTCACCCTCGGCTTCGATGACCAGTTCGACCCCGCCAACACCGAGTGCACGAATCAGCTCATCCTCGAGGTCCTCCACGCAGACGAAGAAGCCCAGCGACTCCATCGCCTCCAGCGACAGACTCGCGCCGAGGCCTGCCATCTCCAGGCCGCGTTGATAGTCGCCGAGTTCCGCTCGGTCGCAGAGACCCGCCAATCCTGTGTTCGGTCCGTGTGTATCCAGCACACGTTCGATCGACTCCCCGATTGCCGACGCTCCGCCCATTGCGATGATGGACACCCCTTCGGCATCGAGATCCCTGCCGGTGCGTCGCGCAAGTGTTGTGAGGGCGGCTTCGTCACTCATGCCCTCGACGAAAACGGCCGCTGTGGTGTTCGACATGCCGTTGAGCGTAGAGACACCGGGGCAATGTGACCGATGAGCGACGTGAGCACCATCGAAGCTCCCCGGCCCATCCAACGGCACGCTACGACGGCGTATCCCTCAGCGGTCCCACCAGCCGGCGTTCGCGGAGAATTGTTTCGCCTGAGCCACGGCTTCGCTTGCCGGCATGCGCAGAGGGACCCCGTGACCAGGTAGGAGCAGGGCGGCATCAAGCACAGCCAGGGCGTCGAGTGACACGAGAGCCTGCTCCCAATCGTGGCTGAAGATGCGCGGCATCAACCGAGGGCCGGGGCGATTCGTGAGGACGTTCCGATTGACCAGGGCATCACCGGTGATGACGATTCCGCTGTCGGGAAGGTGGAAGGAACAGTGGCCGCTCGTATGCCCGGGGGTCGGGACCGGCACCGGTCGGCCGGGAACGTCGAGCGGTGAACGAGCGAAAGCTTCAACATCGGCCACCGGGGTCGGATCGGTACCTCCCCGCGCGATCGAACCGACCGCGAACACGGCCACCGACGGTCGCCACATCCGGGCCAGGAGGTCGATTGTTCGCACCCGCTGCTGATACTCGCCGGTTGCGTGCCCGACTTCGTCCACGTGCGTTCGAACAACAGCGCCATGCTCGGCCCTCAGACGCTCTGCCACACCAGCATGGTCCGGGTGAGCGTGCGTCAGCACGACCGCATCCGCTTGACCAGGACCAGCGCCGATCCGGCGCAACGAGTCGACCACCACTGGATAGTCCTTGGGCCAGGCGGCATCGATGAGCGTGATCGCGTCCCCATCGCGTATCAGACACCAATTCGTACGCGGCCCAACAACCGAGAACACGTCGGGCGCCACCTCGACGACCTGTACCTTCATCACTTTCCTCCAAGCCGCGGCGGCGAAGGCCAACCCTACGCGTTGGTCAATGGTTCGCCAGTGCCGTGCCCAGACCGAACCCGCGGATATCCGAGGTCGGGGACGATCGCCATCGGTGACGTAGAATTGCCGGATGAGTGACCCAGATGTCGTGGCCAGTCTTGCCGTATCGCTCGATGGGTATATCGCCGAAGCCGACGGTTCGGTCGGGTTCCTCGAGAAGTACCCGATCGAGGACTACGACTTCGACTCCTTCGTGGACAGCGTTGGTGCGCTCATCATGGGGAGCACCAGCTATGTGCAGGCCGTCGAATGGGGATGGATGTGGGGTGACCGGCCGACGATGGTGCTCACCACACGCACCGACCTCCCGGTGCCCGACGGCGCCGACATCCGCTTCGCGGCGATACCCACAGAGGTGGCGATCCGCGCATTCTCGGCCGAGACACCGAAGCGCCTCTGGGTGTTCGGCGGTGGCAAGGTCGTCACCGACGGCCTCATCGGCCGCGCGATCAACACACTCGATATCACACTGATGCCCGAGGCCCTCGGCGGTGGGATCCCTCTCTTCGCCGATGCCTACGACGGGCCGATGCGCCTGGTCGAATCGGTGCCCTACCCGAACGGCGCGTTCCGCCTGGTGTACGACACACGCCCGAACTAGGGCGCTTCGGCGGCAACACCCGCGCGCGATCGGGCGGGTCACCGGACCTCGTACAGGTCCCAGATGCCCGGAACGCCTTTGAGTTCGAAGGAACCCATCAGCTCGTATCGAAGCGAAGAACCAACCGTCAGGTCCTTGACCGTGCTGGAAACGGCGACACCGCCGTCGGGGGCGTGTTCGACGACCCGTGATGCGATGTGAACGCCGATCCCACCGATGTCGTCACCGTGCAGCGTGATCTCCCCGGTGTGAAGACCTGCACGCATGGTGATGCCGAAGCCGAGTACTTCGGCGAGGATTGCACGAGCAGTTGCCACCGCCTTGGCAGGTGAGTCGAAGATCGCCAGATACCCATCACCCGTGGTTGCGATGCCGGTGCCGCCGAAGCGTTCGATGTGCCGCTCACAGATCCGGTTCGCAGCCTCGAGCAGGTCGAGCCACGCTTCGTCACCCAGTTCGGCGGCACGCTCGGTCGACCCGACGATGTCGGTGAACATCACCGTCGCCAGGCGCCGGCCCGACTCGGTGTGAACCACATCGCCGGTTACGAAGTCTTCGACCCTGTCGAGGATCTCTCCGACGTCGCCAACGTGGAACGGATGCGAGTCGGCGCCCTCGAGTTCGACCCACCGCGCACCGGAGATACGATCGGCGATCCACTTTCCGAACGCCACCCGGTGATACAGGTTGTCCTTCCGATGGATCACAAGGGTCGGGACACTCACCGACGGCAGGGCAGACGTGACATCGACGTGTTGCTGCCATTGGTACACAAACCTGACCGTGCCAGGCGGCATCATCGACCGCTGGAACTTGACCCACCACCGTCGGAATCGTTGGTCACGAGCGACCGACGGCGCCGTGAATTCGAGCACCGCCCCCGTGGTTCCATGCTGGGCAACGAACAACTCCGCAGCTTCGTCGATCTTGTATTGCGGCATGCCAATCGGATAGTCCGGACCGCGGAACAGGCGGGCGATGGGATTGATCAACACAAGGGAATGTGTCCGCTCGGGATAGGTCGCCGCGAACAGGATCGCCATCGCGGCGCCTTCGGTGTCACCGACGATTACGGCGCGTTCGGATTTCGCAGCGTCCATGACGGTGAGGATGTCTTCCATCCACGAGTCCATCGGCGGCAGGTCGTCCATCGGCACCTGATCCGAGATCCCCGTGCCGCGCTTGTCGAAGAGAATGACCCGCGAGAATGACGCCAGGCGGTCGAGATATCGGGCCGCAGTCGGTTCGTCCCAGTAGTTATCGATGTTCGTTCCCCACTGGGTGACGAACACGAGATCGACCGGACCCTCACCAAACACCTGATATCCAACCGCGCCGTCCGCCGATCTCGCGTACTTGGTGTCTGGTGGCACGTTCTT
>CBFDAN010000139.1:0-5519 GCA_965602815.1 uncultured bacterium | reverse complement strand
AAGAGCGCCGGGAACAGCCACGCCGCCGCAACAGACGGTCGGAGGCTGGTTGACGCCGCACCAACATGCTCGAACAAGGTCCGGAGGGTTTCGTTCTGCTTGCTCGCAAGGAGCGGGCGGCTGAACTCGACGACCCATTGCCCGGCAAGGTCCGTCTCTCCGGCCCTGATTGCATGATCGATTGCCGCGACCGGGTTGTCGTTGTCGTGGAACCACGACGCTGCCCGCCGATGCATTTCTGCTTTGTGGACCGGTGCCGTGCGACGGTGCAGAGCCTTCAGTGCGTCGCGAAAGAGATCGTGGTATCGGTACCAGTCGTCGGTCTCACCGAGACGGCTCGTGAACAATCCGGCGCCGACGAGTCTCCCGAGTATCTCATCGCTGTCCGTTCTCCCCGTCACCGCGTCGCAGACCGGGCCGCTCAGGTCGCGCAGGATGGAGGTGTCGAGCAGGAACTGGCGATCCGACTCGTCCAGATCGGCGAGCACTTCCTCAACGAGATAGTCGCCGAGAGCGTCGTATGCCCCATCGAGCGTCGCGACTGCTGGGATATGACCGGCGCTGAGACCCATATCTCCGCTCCGGGCGATCGTCATCGCAGCCATCAGGAGGCCAGCCATCCACCCCATGGTTCTGGCATGCAAGCCCGCGACGACCCCAGGCGTGAGTGCGAGCCCGAGCGTGTCGGTGACCAAATGCTCGGTCTCCTCGAGCGTGCAGCGGAGGTCGGCCGTCCGGATCTCGAGGAGATCCCCCGACAAACGCCACTTCGCGAGCGGTAGCTCAGGGTCGTGGCGACCGACGAGGATTGCATGCGTGTTGCTTGGGAGTTGGGCGAGGAACAACGCAACGGATGCGAGGGAGTCATCTCCGGTGAGGTCTTGAATGTCGTCGAAAACGATGACCGTTGGTACATCACGGAGGGCGAGGTCGGCCACGAGTCTGTCGACGATCAGTGGCAGACCGCTCTGTCCGGCGGCCATGAGTTCGCCTGCCGCATCGGCGGTATGTGGAGCGCTCGACGCGCGAATCGACTCGAGGACGTGCGACCAGAGTCGAATCGGGTCGCTGTCGTACGGATCGACGGTGATCCAACTCTGATGCCAATCGGGATGCCAGTCGAGCCAGTCGGACACGAGCCAGCTCTTGCCGAACCCTGCCGGGCCGGTCACGAGGGTGACCCGACGGTCGGTGACTCGATCGAGAAGACCAGTCGCTCCAGGCCGCTCAATCGCATTCGACGCAACACGAGGTCGTCGGATCTTCGCGGACACCGGTGTGCGATCGACGTCGGTCAACGCTTCGTCTCCGCCAAGAACTCAATCCCTCCCGAACGAGTGGGAGCAAGTCGCTCCCAGGGTGGCGAGGTTACAGGACTCGGGACTCAGAAGGTCCCCTCCGCCCGATGGGCGCGCCGTACCCGACAATGCGGACGATTGGCATTCAACCTCCGGTCGCGATTGTACCCGTTTCGGGTAATGCCAGAGGGCGCGACCATGGTGCAGAATCACCGTGTAGGAGACCGGTTGGGTCTCGCTCGTCAACGATGGGAGCACGATGACGGACCAGACAGAGAATACGCCGACCGTGGCGCTCGTCCCGGGTCGCGACGGGCTGACCCGATTCGGGCTCCGCGCGTGGGCGATCGTCGGGATCGTCGTGGCGTCGGTCATCATCTATGTGGGTCTCGCCGCGCTCTCCGGCCTGGTGATCCCTCTCACGGTTGCTGCGGTCATCGGCACGCTGTTCGTTCCGTTTGTCGACAAACTCGCGGATCACATGCCCCGCAAGCTCGCTGCAGGCCTCGTGCTCGTCGGTCTCATCGTGGTCGGAGTCGGGGCGATCGCTGTCGCTGTTGCAGGGATCGTCGATCAGGGACCCCAGATCCGGAGCGAGCTATCTGCAGGGCTCGAAGCGGCCCGGGACTGGATCTCCGGACTCGGCATCGATATCGGCTCGGGACAGAGCCTGGCCGACGGGGCTGAGGATGCCGCCGGCGCAACGGCGACCGGCATCGGCTCGGCCCTTGGCAGCGTGTTCTCGAGCGTCGGTGCGTTCACCGCAGGGACCTTCGTGGCACTCTTCCTGCTCTACTACATACTCGCCGATTGGAGCCAGTTTTCGACATGGCTCGGCTCACACCTCGGGGCACCGGCGGATCTCGGCGCAGGCGTCGTGGACGATGCCACGTGGTCGATCCGTCGCTATTTCTACGCTCTGACGGCGACCAGCGCCGTGACCGCTGTCATCATCGGAGGCACGGCGCTCGTGATTGGCGTTCCGTTGGCGTTCACGATCGCCTTGGTGACGTTCGTGACGTCGTATGTCCCGTACATCGGTGCGTTCATCTCGGGAGCATTTGCCGTGCTGATCGCGCTCGGATCCGGCGGCACGACGGACGCCGTCATCATCCTGGCGGTCATTCTCCTCGTGCAGATGGTGGTTCAGCCGCTGCTGCAGAACCAGATGACGGCATCGGAACTCGATCTCAATCCGGTCGTGAGCTTCGGTTCAACGATCGTCGGCGGTGCCTTCGCCGGCGTACTGGGGGCAATGCTCTCGGCTCCGGTCGTGGCGATGTTCATCAAGATCTACGGCCGAGTCCATGACTACAAGACCGCAGAGAACGGCGGCAGTTCAGAGTGAATCCTGTGAGCGCGTGTTGAACTGTGCCAAAGGACGACGCGGCGGGCGAACAGAGTTGGCGATGGAGGGGAGGCGTCCGTGTTGACGTGGGCACAGCGGTTCGATCTACAGGCGCGAGCACGCGCCAGCATGTGGATCGTCCCGATGGCGTTCGTCATCCTTGCGATCATCTTGTCGGTCTTCATGCCGTGGGTGGATCGTCAGGTGACGAGCGATCCGATCTTCGTCTACAGCGCAAGCTCGGCCCAGGCAACGCTCTCGGCGATCGCCTCCGGGATGCTCGTGTTCACCGGATTCGTGTTCTCCATTCTCACCTTCGCGATCCAGTTCGGTTCGAGCACCTACACCCCCCGGTTGCTTCGCTCCGTTACGACGGATCCGACGACGAAGCTCGCGCTCGGTGTCTTCATCGCGACGTTCATCTATGCACTGCTGATCTTGGCCGAGGTAGCGCCGGGCGACAGCGACTACGTCCCCCAGTATTCGGTTCTGTTGTCCGTGGTCTCGGTCGGGATCTCAATCCTGCTCTTCCTCGGATTGATCGTCAGCGTCACCCGTTCCATTCGGTCGGGGAGGGTCACCGGCGATGTCGGTCGGGGTGGACGCAAGGTCATCAGTGAGATGTTCCCCGACGAGGCCCTTCCCGCACCCCAGCGGATCGACGATTCGCGCCTTCCTGATGAGCCCTCGCAGCGTGTCGGGAACCCGAGGGACGGCGGCGGGGTTGTCCAAGCGATCCACGTCGACGGCATCGTGTCACTGGCAACCGACGCTGGGATTGCCGTGGAGATGGCCCCTTCGGTGGGTGAATTTGTTGCCACCGGAGCGACGGTGTTCCGGGTCTTTGGAAACGCCGATTCGGTCGACAGCTCTCGACTCCTCGATTGGGTCGCCCTCGGTGATGAACGCACCTTCCGACAGGACCCGACCTATGCCCTGCGAATCCTGGTTGATATCGCACTGAAGGCGCTGTCGCCGGCTATCAATGATCCGACGACGGCGGTCGAAGCACTCGGCCGGATTGGAGACTTGCTCCAGCTTTTGGGCACGCGGCAACTGCCGGACGGTGTCCACCGTGATGCCGACGGCACGATCCGCTTCGTCTACCGAACACCGACATGGGCGGAGTATCTCTCGCTGGCATTCACGGGGATTCGGGAGGTCGGTGCCGGTACGAATCAGATCGTGGTCGAGGTGCGATCGCAACTCGACCAATTGCGCGAAGTGGTGCCCTCGTGGCGTTGCGGCGACGTTGACGTGCAATCGTGGCTCCTCGAAGAGGCCGTGGCACGGGCGAACTCCTGAGCGGAAGGCGTGCCGACCGGTTTGTCGCCAGGAGCGGGACGCCGAGGTTGGTTCTCCCACTCCGGGTGCGGACGATCCCAGCGTGAGTTGTACCCGATTCGGGTATGGCCCAAGCCGGCGTTGGGGCGCAGTATGAGTGAGTCCAAGCACGCCCGCGGCGTGAGCGAATCTGCGACTCGCGCCTCGAGAGGAGATATCCATGTCCGACAAGGTTCCTAGCTTCAAGATGACGACGCCGATCCCGGCATCGATCACCACCCCGGATTCGGTGGAGACATCGATCGGATCGCTCGAGTTCTTCGATGGTGTTCCGAAATCGGACACCGTCACCACGGTGTACGACTATCTCGATCGTGCTCGCGCTGTCGAGGTGTTCATCGACTCCATCCCGCTCATGTCCATGGCTCAGCTGCGCAGAGGCCAGGCTGACGCGGGAGCGAAGGCGAGCAACCAGGTCTGTATCTGGGACACGCTCATGGATTCCACGTCGCTGGTGCTCACCGGCAACACGTCGACGATGTATGCCGTCGGCTTCCTTGCTCTCGACACCGACGGCCCGACGGTCGTCGACCTGCCGACCGGCATGCTCGGCATTCTCAACGACATGGCGTTCCTCTATATGCAGGACCTCGGTGTCGCCGGCCCGGACAAGGGCAAGGGCGGCAAGTACGTCATCCTGCCTCCCGACTACAAGGGTGAAGTGCCAGACGGCTACTACGTCGTCAAGTCGAAGTCATACGGCGTGTGGCTGTTCATGCGCGGATATCTGACGAACGGCATCAAGGCCGCATCCGACAACATCAGAGATCACCTCAAGGTCTATCCGCTCTCGAAGGCGGACAACCCGCCCGCGATGGAGTTCGTGAACGTCTCCGGCAACAACCTGAACACGGTGGTTCCGAACGACGACACCTACTTCGAGAAACTGAACGAACTCATCCAGGGCGAAGCCGTCGGCTTCCTCGATCCGGAGCGCGCAGGCCGCATGGCGGCGATCGGCATCGTCAAGGGCCAGCCCTTCAAGCCGGACGAGCGGATGAAGAAGATTCTGGCCGACGCTGCGGCGATCGGAAACGCGGCGGCTCGTGCGATCACGTTCTACCCGCGGTATCTCGGCCAACGCACGTACCAGGACAGCACGGCCGACTGGCTGAACGTCTATGCAGACAACAACTGCTTCTTCGAGAACGAAGGTGCACGGGTGCTCGACGCCCGGGCGTGGTACCACTACAACTGCATCTGTGTGTCGCCGGCGATGGGTGTGCCGAAGCCGGGTACCGGGTCGTCGTACACGATCGGGACGCTCGACTCGAAGCACAAGGCCGTCGATGGGTCAAAGACCTACAAGCTGCACCTGCCGAAGGATGTACCGGTCAAGGACTTCTGGGCGGTCACGATCTACGACACCCAGACCCGTTCACAATTGCAGACTGATCAGCAGTTCCCGACGGTCGGTAGCCAGGACAAGGGCATGAAGGCGAACCCGGACGGTTCGTACGACATCTACGTCGGCCCAACGGCACCGGAAGGCTGGGAAGGGAACTGGCTCCAGACCATTCCTGGCAAGA
>CBFDAN010000138.1:0-5526 GCA_965602815.1 uncultured bacterium | reverse complement strand
GCTGCGCAGCCTCGAGAACGATGAGACGATGCTCGTTCAATCCGGCAAGCCGGTGGGCGTCTTCCGCACCCACGAGATGGCGCCGCGCGTCTTGATCGCCAATAGCCTTCTCGTGCCGGATTGGGCGACATGGGACACGTTCTGGGATCTGGAAGCCAAGGGTCTGATGATGTACGGGCAGATGACCGCAGGCTCGTGGATCTACATCGGGACGCAGGGGATTCTGCAGGGCACCTATCAGACGTTCGTTGCGATCGCCGAGCATCGTTTCGCGGGGTCCCTGCGGGGGACGCTGACGCTCACGGCCGGGCTCGGCGGGATGGGCGGTGCGCAGCCGCTGGCAATCACCATGAACGACGGCGTGGTGTTGTGCGTCGAAGTCGATCCTGATCGCATTGCCCGACGTATCGAGCACCGCTACCTCGATGAACTGGCCGATTCGCTCGACGATGCCCTCGAGCGAGTCTTTGCGGCGAAGGCCGAGGGTCGCCCCCTTTCCGTCGGTCTCCTGGGGAATGCCGCTGACGTCTTCCCGGAGTTGCTGAGGCGTGGGGTCGACGTCGACATCGTGACCGACCAGACGTCGGCCCATGACCCACTCAACGGGTACATCCCCCGCGGTTTCACATTGGCTGAGGCCGCCGATCTCCGGCGGTCCGACGCTGAGACCTACATTGCCGCGGCCCGCGAATCCATGGCTGTGCATTGCGCAGCGATGGTCGGATTCCTCGACGCCGGATCAGAGGTCTTCGACTACGGAAACAACCTGCGCGGAGAGGCGTTGCTCGGCGGTTTCGAGAACGCATTCGCCTACCCGGGGTTCGTTCCCGCCTACATAAGAGACCTGTTCTGTGAAGGTATGGGACCGTTTCGGTGGGCGGCGCTCTCCGGTGATCCTTCGGACATTCGGGCAACCGACGACGCGCTCCGGGTGCTCTTCCCCGAACACCGGGCGTTGCATCGATGGCTGGATCTCGCCGAGGAGCGCGTCCAGTTCCAGGGCCTGCCCGCCCGGATCCTTTGGCTCGGCTATGGAGAGCGAGACCGCGCGGGTGAAGCCTTCAACGAATTGGTCGCAGCTGGAGACGTGCGCGCTCCAATCGTCATCGGGCGCGATCACCTTGATTCCGGCTCGGTCGCATCCCCGTATCGGGAGACTGAGGCGATGCGCGACGGCTCCGATGCAGTTGCCGACTGGCCAATCCTCAACGCTCTTCTGAATACCGCGTCGGGCGCAGCCTGGGTTGCGGTCCATCACGGTGGCGGCGTTGGGATCGGCAAGTCGATCCACGCCGGTGCCCAGGTCGTCGCCGACGGCACAGCGGATGGTGCCGAACGCCTCGCACGGGTTCTGACGAACGACCCCGGAATGGGAGTCATCCGACATGTCGACGCCGGCTACCCGGAGGCGGAACAGGTTGCGATCAGCCGCGGCGTGAGGATCCCGATGTGGGAGACATGAGTCGCCAGTCGCGGGTCGCCGGTCGCCGGCCCGAGCTCGCCGGACATGGGGGAGCTTCCGGATGAACGATCTGCTCGTCTTCAATATTGGGCAACTGGTCACGAATGATCCCGAGCATTCGGAGATGCTGGGGACCGTCGTCGACGCCGGGGTTGCGATTGTTGATGGCCTGATCGAGTGGGTTGGGGCGGACGCCGAGGTGCCGGGTCGCTATCGAGACCTTCTTCGGCTTGACGCCGGGGGAGCCGCCGTACTTCCGGGATTTGTCGATCCGCACACGCACCTGGTCTTCGCAGGAGACCGCAGCGGGGAGTTCGATCGTCGGCTCCGCGGCGAGTCATACGAGCAGATCCTCAAAGCCGGAGGCGGGATCCTTTCGACCGTTGAAGCGACTCGCGCCGCGTCCGAAGAGCAACTCTTCGATGAAGCGGCGGCACGGGTGTGGCGGATGATGGCGAACGGGACGACCACCGTGGAGATCAAGTCCGGCTACGGCCTCGATGCCGAGACCGAAGTTCGCATGCTGCGGGTCGCGAGTCGACTCGGCGAGATGCTCCCAATCGATGTTGTCCCGACCTTCCTCGGGGCACACGTCGTGCCGACCGAGTTGCGCGCGGATCGCGACGCGTACGTCGACCTCGTGTGCGGCCCCATGCTCGAAGCCTGCGCGCCGCTTGCTCGCTTCTGCGACGTCTTCTGCGACGACGCGGCCTTCTCCGTTGCCGAGTCCCGTCGCATCCTCGAAGCAGCTAGGTCTCGCGGACTGGACGTTCGGGTCCACGCCGATCAACTGGGCCGGGTGGGGGCGGCAGCCCTCGCCGCCGACCTTGCCGCGGTCAGCGCCGACCACCTTGACTTCGCGACCACCGAAGACCTCGCTCTGATGCGCTCCTCCGGCACCGCCGCCGTCCTTCTCCCAGCCGTGTCGTTCTCGATGCGCCTGCCGTATTCCGACGCCCGCCTCATATGGGACAGCGGCGTGTCGGTTGCGCTCGCGACTGACTGCAACCCCGGAACTGCCAACGTCGAATCGATGCCGTTTGTCGTCACACTGGCCGTCCTCAACATGGGTCTCACGGCGGACGAGGCGGTTTGGGCGGCAACCCGCGGTGGTGCGATTGCACTCAGTCTTGATGATCGGGGACACCTCATACCCGGTGCGATCGGTGATCTTGTGATCCTCGACGCTCCGTCCCATCTCCACATCGCCTACCGACCGGCCGCCGATATCGTCGCCGCCGTCGTCAAACGCGGGGAGATCTTGTGAGCGACTACTTCTCGGTCGAGCATCCGATTCGACTCGCGCATCGCGGCAGTCGAGTGCTCTGGCCCGAGAACACGATGTACGCCTTCGAACGGGCGGTAGAGGATCTGGGCTACCACTACCTTGAGATTGATGTGCGGCTCACGGCCGATCGCGTCCCCGTCGTGTTCCACGACGCCACTCTCGAGCGGACGACGAGCGGCTCCGGGAAGATCGTCGACCACACGCTGGCCGACTTGCAGACCATCGACGCCGCCTACCACTTCGCCCCCGATGATGACTACCCGCTTCGGGGGATCGGTGTCGGCATTTCAACCCTCGAGGAGCTGTATGGCACCTGGCCCGACGTTCGATTGAACATTGACCTCAAGGGATCCGACCAGGAGTGGGCAGTGGCCGAGGTGATCCGCGCTGCCGACGCGGAGCATCGAACCCTCATAGGTTCGTTCTACGACCGGCGGATCGCCCGCTTCCGCAGGATCACGCAGGGGCAGGTTGCGGTATCCGCGGGCCCAACCGCCGCAACCGCGATGTGGAGCGCTTCGCGAACGGGACGCACGAGTCGAAGGCGGGTTCAGGCGTATCAGCTGCCGTTCAACTACCGCGGCTTCAAGATCGACGAGAAGCTGATCGACAGCGTGCATCGCGCCGGGGCCCACATCCACCTCTGGACGGTGAACGAAGCAGATAACATGCGGCGGTATCTCAACATGGGCGTTGACGGCATCGTCACCGACCGCCCGGACATCCTGAACGAGGTGATGGGATTCTGAGATGCTCAGCTGAGTCGGGCTGCCACATGTCCACTCCAAACCACTGAAGGCCACACGACGGTATGAACCGACCCGTCTGACTACGGCAGATCGGGCGCTGATCACACTGTCAGGCGCGCTGGTCCCGGAGGGTGACGGCTGGATTGTCGACGCCCATCTCGATTGCTGCGGTGGAATTGTCGTGGAGGAAGACATTCCCGTACGTCGATCGCTGGATTCGCAGCAGACCTCACGGCGCGATCATGCGTCTGCGATGCTGATCCGGGCCTACCTCCCTTCGGGGCATCGAGCGCGCAACGACAGGCGATGTTCCTGCCGGGAGGCGGTGAGGGGGTTTGAAGTTCGATGGGATCAACCTGCCCCCGGGGTGAAGGGTCCGTTGAACCGGCTTCTCCTTCACTCGACGAGATAGACGCGACCCTCACCGGGCTCGAGGTTCTCGACGCGGTGGAAGAAGCCGTTTGAGGTCACCGGGGACATGTCAAGGTGGTCGGAGCCGAGTGTTGTGAAGGCTGGATTCAGTGTCGCTTCCGGGGGCAAAGCAGGAATGCCAAAGTACCCGGAATCTCGTTCGAGGTCATAGTTGGCGAGGCACACGTACCGAGCTCCACGTGGTGGCAGAGACGCCGGATCCTGCGTCCAAGCAGCGATGCCGCGTAGCGTCGTGGCATCGGGCGGCAGCAGCCATTGGGTGGTCGCCTCGGCAATACCCGGCAGCACGGTCTCGGCGAACACGCGCAGATCGGTGAGGCGGTCGAAGAGTTCGTCGTTCGTACCCCAGATGAAGTCGTCCGAGAACCGAGCCTTCGATGGGTAGATGTTCGATTCTCCCTCCTCGTGGAACACGAACAGCTTGGTGTAGCGCTCGTTCTCGACCGGCTCCCAATGCACGTCGCGTATCTCGAAGCCGAGCCCGGTGTACGACGGCATGTCGGGCAGGAGGAGAGCGGTGAAGAGGCGCACTTCGTTGCCCGCCCGATAGAAGGTGTCGAAGCGTGGGTCGTCCTTATCGGCCGTCATGACGGTGAACGCGGGAGCTGTCGTCCGAGTGGCGAGGTCATCGAGATAGCGGCGGAACCGTCGAAGGAACTCGTGATCCCCGACCACCGTCGACTGGAGGTCGCCGATTGTGGCATCGGCGAGTGAGGCCTCGAGATGGTCCAGTTCCTCGCCGAACTGGAAGATGTCCCTCGCAGGCAGGAATGTCTCAGCCAAGTAGGCGAACCATGGCATCGGAGCGGTCTTCTGGATGTATGTCTTCACCGCGCCGAGGATGTCGTAGTACGCATCGACCTCACTGGGAACGCCATCGGGCCGCATCTGCACGTGCGACATGTCTCCACGCATGAAGTCGAAGTTTCCGATGTGCTGCACGGCTGCGTAGTGTCGACACACGTAGTTCCACACTTCAGGGCGCGGTCGATCGAAGTCGATCCGCCAGTCGGCATTGTCGTCGAGACGTTCGTGAAGCTTGTACCGGGCAAGCGGAGAGAAGACCCGTGACATGAACTCGGGCTCGACAAAGACGAAGTCGGGCCACTCCATGCCGTGGACGTCGGTGACCGTTCGCTCCGGGTCGGGGTCGATCTGTATCCCCCGGAATGGCACGCCCATCGTGGCGGGCACCGGTTGGAGACCAAACCACTTGAGGTACTTGATCAGATCCACACGACGGTCGATTCGACCGAAGCGATCTCCGGTTGTACCGAAGAGAATCTCCAGACGAACGTCCTCCGCGAGGGCGTACAACGCCTCGGTGTCGCCGGGAACCTCGAGACCGTCGACAGCAGGACCACGGTCATGGAGCCACGCCAGGACTGCGTCCTCTGCTTGGCCGACGACGCTGTCGGAATGGTCCACGATGCGCCGATCCCGCACCTTCATCCACTCGAACAGATCGGGTGATCCGAGCGCCATCTCTGAGAAGCGGTCCGTGTGGGGGATCACGTCCATACCGACGGCCTTGCCCATCACGTGAAGGAGGTTCGACGTAGCTCTCAGCTGCTTCTCGATCGTGTCGAGGTTTG
>CBFDAN010000137.1:0-5542 GCA_965602815.1 uncultured bacterium | reverse complement strand
CGACGGCATCGCAGACCGAGACCACGCAACCGCAGACCGAGACCACGGTGCCGGAAAGCGACACCACCGAGCCGGAGAGCGAGGCCCCTCTGCCGGAGATGATGGAGGAACGGCTGCAGGATCTCGTCGATCGCGGCCTCGTCACCCAGGAACAGCTTGACGAGATGGAGGGTTGGTTCCGTGGGCATGGACGGTGGAACGGTAAACTCCCGGAGGGCTTCGATCCCGAGCACTTCATGGGCCACGGGCCCTGGAACGGTGAACTTCCCGACGACTTTGACGCTGAGCAATTTGGAGGTCACGGATTTGGGCCACATGGCTTCTGGTTCTACGGTGAGCATGAAGATCTGACAGACCTGCTCGGCCTCACACCCGAAGAGCTGTTGGATGCCCTGGCCGACGGTACACCCCTGACCGACATCATCGATGACCCCGAGGCATTTGCTGATTCAATGGTCAGCTTCATGGAAGAGGGACTCAACCAGGCCGTCGAAGCGGGCCGCCTGACCCAAGCGGAAGCGGATCAGCTCATCGCAGAGGCTCGAAGCCACGCCGAAGCGTTCGTCAACGGCGAGGGATTCCACCGTGAGGAGTTCATGGGACGGCGCGGACCTGGTGGCTTCCACGGCTTCGGAGACTTCGGTTCGCCCCATGGGGATGATGCCGACGCGGCAACCGCCGGGTATTCGGTGTAGGGAGCGCCTTTCGACCCAGCGTTCCCCTCTCGGCCAACCGGCGCTACGACCGGGACGGTTGGCCCTGGTCTCGGCGCAGTACATCGGTGCACGATGTCTGCATCAACGGGGAGGACCCCAGTGAACGCACTCGTCGTGTATGAATCCCTCTACGGCAACACCATGCAGATCGCCGAGGCCCTCGGCGAAGGCCTCACTCGGCAGCTCACAACGGAAGTTGTCGAAGTCAGCGCCGCTCCAGTCGATCCGTCTCTGGCAGACTTGCTCGTCGTCGGCGGCCCGACTCATCAGTTCGGCCTCAGCAGAAAGAGTTCCCGCCAGCAGGGGGCCGATGACGCAGACGGACCGGTGATATCAATCGACATGGGGATTCGTGAATGGATCGGAGACCTCCCGCGAATCTCGGGAACCGCCGCAGCGACCTTCGATACCAGCATCCGCAAGCCGAACCTCCCTGGTTCCGCAGCCCGGGGCGCGGCGAAGCGCCTCAAGAAGATCGGCTACCGGATCCTCGTACCCGCTGAGATCTTCCTCGTCGAAGGGGGAAGAGGCCCGATCACCGACGGCGAGATCGACCGCGCACGACAATGGGGGCAGAGCCTTGCCGAAGTGTTCATCTCAGCTACCGAGGTGTGAGCCACCCCATCACACGTTCAACGACAGCGGGGTTGCCCGGGAGATCGAGGTGACGCACACCACCAAAGACCGCCTCGTTCGTAGGCTTCAGATCCCGGCCACCGGTGGCGCTTGACGGGCGCACCACGAAGTCGCCAACAGCCCTGCCCACGGGATGTGCCGGATCGGCAGTTGTGACACCTGCGATGAAGTGGTGCCGAATGCCGGAAGGCAGTGGGTGATCGCCGACGGTGTCCCGCAGCGGGAGATCCGGATCGGTCCCCCGCCAGTCGTCCTCCGCGACTGCTCCGAACCTGAGGTCCTTGATCCCAACACTCCTGCCATTCAGGAAGTCGGCAAGCGGTCGCGTATCCGGCACCGCCGCGAGCGCCCAGGCTGCAACGTTGGCGGCCTTTTCGAGCGGTGAACCCCGATGCGGAGTTCCCAGCGTCACCACATCGTCGACATCACTGATCCATCGTTGATCAGCTGCTTCGGCGATGCCGCAGGCGCTGCGGACTACGAGGCCACCCATCGAACGGCCAACCAGGGAAACGGACTCCACCGGAACCGGCCAGGCGGCGTGGATCTCATCAAGCAGCCTCGCGAGGCGGGCCCCATTGTCGGATACCCGAAGTCCGGAGTTGTAGCGAACCGGCACGGAGGTCAGCAGGGGGTTGTCCTCAAGCGCCTCTGCCAACCCGGGTTCTTCCTCGGTGCCTTCCCAACACCGCTCAGTCTCAAACAGCCCGTGGACTAGGACGACGAGATGACCCGTGGCGCCCGGGAAAGCCGGCTCAAGACCGGTCGGTAGAGGCACAGAACCCGAGGTGCGGTCGCGAACGCTCATGGGAATCTCGAGTCGGCTGGAGTGCCGTTCGAATGTGTCACCCCACAACCCGTTCACCACGGATTGCAGGGACTCGGAGGCCGGTGATGTGTCATGCGTCCGAGTGTCGAGCACCCACCCGGCAACGGCACCACCGGCCCGAATCGAGCCGTACACCGCGTTGGAGACAGCGTGGTGCACCTGCCGAGCCGGGCGGGCGGGCGCTCCCCCGGCCGCGAACCAGCGTTCGGAGATCGAGCGATGCATCCCTTGGATGGGGGCAACCATCCGTTGGGTCACAAGAGCGATGGAGTTCCCGGCGAGCATGCCGTCCTCTTCGTAGTCGAGGTCGTGAACCGTAGCGCCGCCTCCACCCCGGCGAGTCCCGGTCTTCGATCACAACCAGTATTGACCCGCACTGAACAGTTGTTTATACTATTGAACATGAGTTCAGCTACGGCCTACTCGGCGGAAGACGGGGCCACCGACGATCGGACTGCGAAGGCGCGTATCCGCGACGCGGCCATCGACTGCTTCGCCGAGAACGGCATCGACGGTACAACGGCAAGGAAGATCGCAACCAATGCGGGTGTCTCACCAGGACTGGTGATTCACCACTTCGGATCGATGGATGGCTTGAGATCCGAGTGCGATCGGTACGTCGCTGCGACCATCCGCGACTACAAACACGACGCCATCTCGGCCGGGCCCAACATTGATGTGCTCGCGGCACTTCGCGGGGCTAATGCCGGACCGGTGATGGCGTACCTCGCTGCCGTTTTGGTTGACGACTCCCCGATCGTGGCCGATCTCGTCGACGAGTTGGTCGCCGACGCGGAGGGCTACCTCGCATACGGCGTCGAAACCGGTGTCGTGAAGCCGTCGACCAATCCGCACGGCCGCGCCGCCGTGCTCTTTCTGTGGTCGCTCGGGGCGCTGGTCCTTCACCGGCACGTGCGAAGGATTCTGGGTGTCGACCTCACGAACCCCGATATCGGGGCGGATCCCGCAATCGCCGCATACGCCGGTCCGGCATACGAGATCATGGGTGGAGGTGTCCTGAACGAAGCCTTCGCCGCCCAACTCCAAGGGGTGTTCGCTGAGTTGGCCGCCACGGACGACCAGCCAACAAGTCCACACCCACAGAGAACACAGCCCGAAACGGCACCTACGAGCAAGGAAGACGCATGACCGACAACGTCGCAATCCACACCCAGGGCCTCACGAAACACTACGGCAAGGTCGAAGCCCTCGTCGACCTGGATCTCGACATCGTTCCGGGCGAGATCTTCGGGTTCCTCGGTCCAAACGGGGCGGGAAAGACGACCACGATCCGCACGCTCATGGACGAGATCCGGCCCACTGCAGGAACGGCCACGATTGTCGGCCTCGACACGCATCAGGATTCGGTCGAGATCCGCAAGCACATCGGCTACATCCCGGGCGATCTTGCGATGTACCCGAATCTCACAGGCAGGGACACCCTCACGTACTTCTCGAATCTGCGCGGTGGAGTCGATTGGGAGTACGTCGACGCCCTCGCTGACCGACTCGAGGCAGACCTCTCGAAGAAGATCGGCGACCTCTCGACCGGAAACCGTCAGAAGGTCGGCATCATCCAGGCGTTCATGAACAAACCCCAGGTGTTCATGATGGACGAACCGAGTGCGGGCCTCGACCCGCTCGTCCAGCGGGAGTTCCAAGGCATGATGAAGGAGGCCGTCGCAGACGGCGCCACCATATTCCTTTCGAGCCACACCCTGTCTGAAGTCCAGCGTGTTGCCGACCGAGTCGGCATCATCCGTTCCGGCCACCTGGTCACCGTCGAAGGTGTCCAGCAACTCCGGTCAAAGGCCATTCGGCGGGTCGATCTCTACTTCGACGGCGCACCGGATGCGAGCCTGTTCGAACCCATCGACGGCGTGCGGGAGGTCGAGGTGAGAAACCATCACGTCAGTCTTTCGTTTGATGGTCAGATGGAGGAGTTGCTGCGCGTCGCTACCAACAGCCAGAGCCTCACCCTCACCGACATCAACTCACAGGAAGCAGACCTCGAAGAGATCTTCCTCACCTACTACCGCGAAGAGGTGTGACTCCGATGTACGCAAACGTATTAACCAAGACCATGCTCGATCGGTGGAAGCCACCTCTGATCGCTGCCGTGTCGCTCGGTGTGCTGATGGTGTTCGGCATGGCCGTCTACCGAGGGATCGACGTCTCGTTCTGGGACGACCTTCCCGAAGCGTTCCGTAGCGTGTTTGGTATCCCGGAGGGAGCTGATGTCGGCGGCCTCGCCTACGGAGCCATCTACTCCGGGTACGGAATGCTCACGATGGCTGCCGTTGCGCTCGCGGGTGGAGCCGTGTCGATTGCAGGAGAGGAGAAGAACGGGACGGTCGGTCTCCTGCTGGACAACCCGGTGAGTCGCACCAGCATGGCGCTTTCGAAGGCAGCCGCGCTCTTTGCCGTGACCGCGATGGCATTCGCGGTTCTGTGGCTGGCGGGGATCACTGCTCCGCTGATGCTCGATGTCGAGATCGGGACGATGGATGTCAATGCACTGGTCCTGATGATGTTCGTCAACGCACTCTTCTACGGCTTCTTCGCCTTCGCTCTCAGCGGCTGGACCGGGAAGAGTGCACTCGCGGCAGGCGTCAGCGCCGGCGTCATGGTCGTCTCGTTCATCGCTGTCGGCCTGCTGCCGTTGGTCGACGAAGTTGCGGGCCTAGCCGAGTTCTTCCCCTGGTACTACTTCAGCAGCGGCGATCCAATGCTCAACGGAATCTCTTGGGGCGACTTCACGATTCTCGCCGTTGGCGCAGTCACGTTTCTCGTCCTCGGCGTTGTAGGGGTCAATCGCCGCGATCTGCGGAGCCAGTCCGTCGGAACCAAGATGATCGACCGCCTTCGCGCCAACCCAATGACGCACAAGGCAGCAGAGATGCTCGCCGGCACGGCCAGGGTGTCGAAGATCTGGATCAAGACGGCGTCAGAACACCAAGCCTTGCTGTACGTGATCGTTCCGGTGCTGTTCCTCATGTCGGTCATGATCGGACCGATGTACACGATGCTCGACGACACGCTCAAGTCACTCGGGGACCAGTTCCCCGAGGAGTTGCTCTCGCTGTTCGGCGGCGGAGACATGAGCACACCAGAGGGCTTCTACCAGATCGAGATGTTCGGCCTCACGATTCCTATCAGCATCCTCGTTGTGACCATCGTGATCGGAACGGCGGCCCTGGCCGGGGAGGAGAAACGCAACACGATGGGTCTCCTTCTCTCCAACCCCGTACGGCGGTCCACGATCGTCGTTCAGAAGACCTGGACGATGATCCTCTATGCCGTTGTTGCGGGGGTGGCGGCGTTTCTCGGGGTCGCGGCAGGATCGTTGCTCGGCGGTCTC
>CBFDAN010000136.1:0-5551 GCA_965602815.1 uncultured bacterium | reverse complement strand
AAGTCGGAAGATCGCGACCGGGATGGTGGCCGTTGCCGGGCGTGCGATGAATGACGTGGCCCCGAACTCCCCGACCGAGATGGCGAACGCGAACATCGCTGCGACGGCGAGTGCGCGAGCGATGAGCGGCAGGTCGACTTCCCGCCATGCGCGGCGCGGTGATGCTCCGAGCACGACTGCCGCTTCCCGGAGGCGGTGTTGAATCGACTCCATCACCGGAACCGTGCTGCGCACAACGAACGGAATCGCGACGAGGGCATGCGCGATCGGGATAAGCAGGACGGAGGCGCGGAGGTCGATCGGCCGATCAAGCGCCACAAGGAAGCCGAAACCGATGGTGACGGCGGATGTACCGAGGGGCAACATGAGCACCGCGTCGAAGATACGGCCGCTCCGTCCGCGGGCCGACACGACGACGGTGGCCGCCAGGAGTCCGATCCCGGCTGCAATCAGAACTGCAGGAATGGCAAACCGCATGGTGTTGGCGATCGCGTCCGTCGGCGATACGAACACGGCCGAGGCCTGCGGAGGATTGAAGAGGTGTGCGTAGTTGGAGAGCCCCACCCCATCCGGCGTGGAGAGGGAACGGCCGATCAACGCGGCGAGCGGTGTTATGACGATGATCGCCAGCATCCCGAGGGTGGACATGACGACGGCCCACTCTCCGGTCGTCCGGGGAGCGCGGGCAACCTCGCTCGATGGCCGGAGTGACAATTCGGCGGCACGGCGGTTCCGGGCCTTGCCGTACAGGACGAGGAGCGCCGTCACGCCGATGAGTTGGAGGACGGCGAGCGCGGCGGCGAGATCGAGACGCAGGAAGGCGGTCGCCTGACGCCAGATCTCAACCTCCAGGGTGGTGTGGTGAAGGTCACCAAGCACGAGAATGACACCAAACGATGTGAACGAGAAGAGGAACACCAGCGCCGCGCTCGACAGAATGGCGGGCCGGAGCAGGGGGAGAGTGACACTGCGAAATACGCGGAACCGCCCGGCTCCGAGCGTGCGGGCTGCATCCTCGAGGTGCGGATCGACCTGTTCCCAGAATGCTCCGACGCCGCGGATCACGATGGCCAGGTTGTAGAACACATGGGCGATGAGGATCGCCCAGATGGTGCCGCGCAGATTGACTCCTAGGGGGCTCCCCGGACCGAGAACGGCGAGGAACGCGACCCCGACAACGATGGTGGGCAGGACGAATGGGACCAGCGTCAAGGATCGAAGCAACGATCGCCCCGGGAACCGGTATCGAGCGAACACGTAGGCGACGGGGAGGCCGATGGCCACGGTGAGCACGGTCGAGAGCAGCGCCTGCCACAGCGTGAACCAGGCGACGCTCCGAACGGTTGAACTGGTGAGGGCCTCGCTGAACGCCGACGTGGCGATCTGTCCGTCTGGGACGAGGCCGGTGTACAGGATCGTCAGCACCGGGTAGATGAAGAAGTAGCCGAGAAATACCGCCGGGATCGCGCCGATCAGGAGAAGGGAGCGGTTCGATCTCATCGAACGATCGTTGCCCATTCGGCGAGCCATCGGTCGCGATTCTCTTCGATGATTGCCGGATCCATGAGCACAGGGTTCGCTGGGACCGTGGCGAATTCGACGAAGACGTCGGGGAGGACCGCGTCGTCGTTTGCAGGGAAGACAAACATGTTGAGCGGGATGTCTTCCTGGAACGTCCGTGCAAGGAGGAAGTCGACAAGTTGCCGCGCCGTCGGCTCGGCTTCCGTCCCGTTGAGGATCCCTGCATATTCGATCTGGCGGAAGCACCCGTGCTCGACAATTGCCGTGGGCGCGGCGTCGAGGTCGCTGAAGTAGACCTCGGCAACCGGCGAGGTTGCGTATGACACGACGACCGGGCGTTCGCCTTCCCCCGATCCTCCGGAGAAGTCGCCGTAGTATGCCTGTTCCCACCCTGGAACGATCTGGACGTCGTTGGCGATGAGATCTCGCCAGTAGGCCTGCCAGGGGTAGTCGCCGTCCTCTCCGAACACACTGATCGTCGCGAGAAGGAACGCCATTCCGGGTGATGAAGTCGACGGATCTTCGACCACGAGGACGCCGCGATAGTCCGGATCAGCAAGGTCGGCGAGGCGTTGTGGCAGTTCGAGTCCCTTGGCTTTGAGACCGGCAGGATCGAGATTGAGGCAGACGTCACCGAAGTCGATCGGCGTGACGTGATCTCCGGGTTGTCTCAGCGCTTCCGGGACGAGGTTGAGGTTCGCCGCCCTGTACGGGAGGAACAGGTCCTCAGCGATCGCACGAGAGAGGAACGTATTGTCGATTCCGTAGAGGACGTCGGCGATCGGGTTGTCCTTTGTGAGGATTGCCTGGTTGACCATTGTCCCGGCATCGGCAGATTGAAGCACTGTTACGGCGACCCCGGTCTCTTCGGTGAATGCCTCGAGGACGCCATCGGATACTGCAAAGGAGCCGTGGGTCATCAGCACGATCTCGTCCGGTGTTGAATCACCCGACGAACAGGCGGCGCCGGCGAGTGCGACCACGAGAATCGCCACCATCAATCTGGAGCGATTCATGGTCGGGTCCTCTCGTGAACGATCAACAAGGTTCCTTTGTCGACCGTGATTGAAGCCAGGGGAGCGGCCATGACGTTGCTGACGCCGCGGGTGGAGCCGGCGGGAAGTGTCTCGCCATCGAGGCGCCATCGGAGGCCGTCGGTTGTGACGCCGCCGACGTCGCAGCCGGTGGGTAGGAGCGAGAGACGGTCGCCGGGCCGGCCGACGATGGTGGCGGCGTGGCGCGGTGTGCATGCCGTGACGATGGTGTGTCCGTCCGTCCAGACGATCTCGGCCACGAGTTGAGCCGTCGCGGCAAGCAGGCCCATGGAGCCGAGGAGATGGTCGAGACGGCCGGCGTGCGATCCCACGACAAGAATCCGTTCAGCTCCGGCGTCGAGCGCTGCGCCGAATGCAAGCTCGAGGTCCGTGTGGTCCTTGTCGGCTGGGTGTCGCTGGATCGACGATCCATTCCGGATAGCATCGTCGAGGACGTCCGAGTTGACCGAATCCATATCACCGATCACAAGATCGACGGCAAGTCCAAGGGTTGCTGCATGGTGCAGGCCGCTGTCCGCGGCGATCACGTAGGCGTCCTCGGGAAGATCGAAGTCCCGGTCGATGGCGATCGGCTCGCCGCCAGATAGGACGATCACCTGGTTGGTGTGGCTATCCACGTGCTTCCTCCGCTGGCATGACCCAGTTCAGGTTCCGCGGGTCGGAGGCGTTCGCAGCTGTGCTGCACCGGCCGCCCTCTCAGTTCGGCGTTCCCGAACTCCCCGGAGTGGTCGCACACATCGTAGGCCGGCCACGGATCGAGTGGGTCGAAATCGGGGGTTGACAGAATGACATCGTTGTGACAGCATAGTGATGTCACATGAGACGAGCGAAGACAAGGAGAGGAACACCATGTTGTGCTACGCCAATCTCGAGGCCGAACGAATCATGATCGAGATGACGTATGGTTTGGACGATCAGCGGCGGCGTCGTTCGATGCTGCGGCTCATCGGTCGGACCGACGGGCGCTGAATAGGGAGATCGAGATGGATGCAACTGTCGTCATGACCGAGATCGAAGAATCGCTCGCCGCTCAGTTGAGGCTCGCCGGCGATGATCCGCAGGTTGCGGAAGCCGCTGAGGCGATCATGGCCGGCCTGGAGCCGGCCATCAACCGCGCGGTCATGCACCTCGCCGAACAGGCGGCGAGCGAGGTGGACGCACAACTCGCCGGACAGCGCGTCGGGGTGGAATTGAGGGAGGGCGCACCGGTGCTCATCGTGCGTGGTAGCGACGAGACGGTGAGAGTTGACACTGACGATCTCGAGGCACGCATCACGCTGCGGCTCTCGGAGAAACTCAAGGGTGTTCTCGAGGATGCTGCGGGGGAGGCGGGAGAGTCCGTCAACACGTTCGTCGTCAAGACCCTGACGGGCAAGGCCAAGGAACGTAGCACCGGCCGTCGGTACAGCGGGAAGATCGAGACATGAGCACGTTGTCGCGCGAGTTCACCGTCGGAGACCACCCCGAGGTGGCCGTGACTGTCTCATCTGCCGGCGTGTCGGTCGTAGAGGGCGACTCTGAGGCGATCGTTCTCCAAGCTGAAGGCTCCGAGGCCGAACTCGAGCAGCTCCTCGTGATGCAGACGGGCGACGTCATCACCGTCAGCACGCGGAAGGGCGGTCGGAGCTGGGGGCGCGGCAGACTGAAGATCAGACTCGCCGTTCCCGCACGCACCGCTATCGGAGTACGAGCCGCCTCCAGCGACATCAGGATTCTCGGGCCGGTCTCCGATGTGACTATTGAGGTCGCCTCCGGGGACATCCACCTCGCGTCGTTCAACGGTCGGGCGCGGATCAAAACAGCGAGCGGGGACCTCACGGTCGGCAGTGCCGTGGGTGGGTTGCAGGTCGCGACCTCTTCCGGGGATGTCCGAGTTGATGCACTCGACGGGGATCTTGTCGCCAGCACGGCGTCCGGCGACATATCGATCGGATCGGCGGCAGGATCGGTTTCGGTCAAGACCGCGAGCGGCGACGTCGCAATCCGACGCTTCTCAGGCGTGGACTTCGACGGCTCGGCGATGTCGGGCGACTTCTCCATCGGCCTCGTACCCGGCATGTCGATCGACGCGGATTTCCAGACCCGATCGGGGAGCTTCCGCAACCTCGCTCCCGCGGGCACGGGCGTACGCTCGATCAAGGCGACGATGGGCATCAAGACGCTCTCCGGAGACATCACGCTGCGGTGAACGGGATTCGCTGAGCATCGTCGAGGCGACGAGCCTAGGATCGGCGGTATGGCGTTCGACCTCGCGTCTCGGTTCGACCACGCGGCCGCGTGGCCCCATGGCGAAGAAGAAGAGCATTCGCTTGTCATCGGCATCGCCGGTGGTTCGGGTTCCGGCAAGACCACGATTGTGCAGAGTGTTGTGGACATCGTCGGGCCCGAGTTCGTCATGCAACTCCCGCACGACGCCTACTACCGCGATCAGGACCATCTCACCTATGAAGAGCGGACGGCGATCAACTACGACCATCCCGACTCACTCGAGAACGAGTTGATGATCCAACACTTGTCCGCGCTTCGGTCTGGATTGCCGGTCGACCGCCCCGTGTACGATTTCGCCACGCATACCCGCGCATCCGAGACGCTGCGCGTTGAACCGGAAGCGGTGATCATCGTCGATGGCATTCTGGTCCTTGCCGATCCTGAGCTGCGAGACTTGATGGATCTCCGCATCTACATCGACACCGATGCCGATCTCCGGCTGATGCGGCGCCTGCAGCGCGACATCGTCGAGTGAGGGCGCACCGTCGATTCAGTGTTGAACCAGTACGAGAAGACGGTCCGTCCGATGCATCTCCAGTTTGTTGAACCCTCGAAGCGCTACGCCGACATCATCGTCCCTGAGGGCTACAACCCGGGAGCGATCGGGACCGTTACGTCGATGATCCGTCACTTCATGACGGAGCGAAGCGCGCCCGTCTGAGCGTTTCATCGACGAGTGGGTTCGTCGCGTCGGCGTACATCGAATG
>CBFDAN010000135.1:0-5558 GCA_965602815.1 uncultured bacterium | reverse complement strand
TGAGTTGGTCGCTGGCGAACTCGAACTCGACGACCTTGCCCTCGATCAATTCGGCCAGCGTCCGTTCGAGCTCTTCGACTTCGGCCTTGGTCGGTGCCGGCGGCTTCGGTGGGCCGAGCACCCCGTCGGTCAGATCGAAACCGTCGGCCGCAAGAGCAACGATCAGGTCCTCCGTCGCCGCCGTGAGGTCGCGCTTCTCCTGTCGCGTCTCCGCCTTGCCTGCCGTCGTCACGACCTCGCCTGAAGGATTCACCGTAACCGACCCTTCGTCGAGGCCCCCGGCGAGAGCTCCGACGAGCGCCACCACGGTGCCGATCCATTCATCCTCGGAGGTGAGACCCTCCACGATCTCGACGCCGCCTGTCTCCACAACAGCGAATCGCGCGGCAGTGTCAGAACCTGTCGTGAGCGCAGCGAGCGAATCCTCCAGGAATGCTTGTTGCTCTTGAGTCGAGAGCGTGCCGCTGACCGCCACGGAGCCACCGGTCCATGCAACGACGATCGGCGATCCGACCACCTCGACATCGCCCCCCTCGGCTGCCGGGATCTCCCACACACCGGCCACATCAACGGAGCCAACACCCGTCAGCCCTGCGACCGCCTGCACACCGCTATCGATGTCCTGTCCTTCTCGATACTGTCCGTTGAGAGAAACGGCGAAGCCGTCGGCCTCGGCAGTAAGTTCTTGAAAGCCGGCGATCCGCAGCGCCTGTTCCGATCGGGCTTCGAGGTCCGATTGAACCGAACGTGTGCCGACGAACACGGCGAGGGACACAAGCACAAGCACGATCAGCACCATTCCAGCCACGAACGCGGGCCAGGACGCCGCCGGGTCTTGGTCCGACGGAGGGGTGAACCGTGACGACGTCGGCTGTGTCTGGGGCGTCCGATTCCGATTCAGGTTCTGAAGACGTTTCGATGCTTTGTTGGCCATGATCTCAGAAGGCTACCGAGTGCACCCACAACTGAGTGCGCCTGGGTCAAGTATCGGTCGTCGGCTAGCCGACTTCAACCGATGATTCGTCGAGCACGACCCGGATGGCCTCATAATCCCGTAGCGCGTTCGTGAGCATATCTCCCGTCGCTTCTTTCAAGGCGCGGAGCCGGCGGGCAAGATCCTCGTACTCGTCCCGGCTTTGAGCAAATCGCTCGATGGCACGGCGGCGTTCGGCCTCGTAGGCCTCCGATGCGCGGCTCGTTGCCACAGCGAGGATCCCCTCAGCCACACACAGCGCCCCGTCGATGAGACGGTCTGACTCCGCCATGGCCTCCGCGAGGGCGCGCTCAGCGTCGCTACTCGCGGTTGCAAGTTCGATCTCACCGAGTCGGGTCGCTTCCGCGCGAATGCTCTCAGCTTCTTGCGTAATCGTCGTCGCCTCTTCGTTGGCAGCGTCGAGACGCGCTTGGGCTTGGAGCAAGAGGCCCTCGGCATCCTTCCGCGCTTGCTCGGCGGCGGCCCGCGGTTCCGCAAGCAGTCGAGCCGAGTCGATCTCAGCGTCACGGAGGATCAGGGCAGCGCGCTCTTGGGCATCGGTGAGGAGTTTCTGCTTGGCCTCGGCTGCGGCGACGTAGGCGGTCTCCACCGAATCCTCCGCCTCGCGGTTGCCGACGCGGCGACGCTCGAGTTCCCGGTTGTAGATCAGCGTGTCTCGGAGGTTCTCCTCGAGCAGTGCGATCGAGGCGGCAATCTCAGCGAGGAAGCGGTCGACCTGGGCACGGTCGTACCCACGACGTCCGAGATCGAACGATCGACCTTCTACCGACTCTGCCAGCGAGTCCATTGGCGTCCTCCTCACGTCCGGTGCAGCTCGCACCGGGTTGAGTAGTCTATGGTGGCTACTCTCCGCGGTCAACAAGTTCTTCTCGGCCACCCGGGGTGTTCTCTTGAGGGATGTTCGCGGTGGCGCGTATCGCGGGACGGCCTGGTCACCGGTGCGGAGTAGCCTTCCCTGATGTTCCAGGCACCAACCGTCCCCCTTGGGGCTGCCGACTGCGAAGCGGCTGGAAACGGTTGGTTGATGCAGCCAATCAATGCGTGGTCGAGTCTGGCATTCATGGTTGTCGGTGTTGTCCTCGTGGTGTCGGCGTCGCATGCGTCATCCCAGGAACGAACCCTTCGTATTCCGTTCGGAGTCCTGATGACGGTCACCGGAATCGGGAGCTTCCTCTATCACGGTCCCCAACCGGCCGCCGCCGGATTCGTCCACGACATCACCTTCCTCGCGATGTTGTGGTTCCTGATCCTCATGAACCCCGCTTCGCCGTACGGAGTCCCACGACGAACGGCATGGTTCGCCCTGGGGGTGGTCACCATCACCGGTTCCGTCATTCTGATTGCGACCCCCTCCTCCACCAACCTCCTCACCGGCATCTCGATCGCCGCCCTCATCGCGTCTGACGTACTCATGCATCGGATCGGCGGAATCAATGGTCGCTGGTATGCCGCTGCGGTGCTGCTGTTCGCCGGTTCGCTGGTGGTCAACCTCCTCGGCCGCTCCGGCGCCGCCACCTGTGATTCGCAGTCCCCCGTCCAGTTCCACGCGCTCTGGCACATCCTGTCTGCCACGGCGCTTGGTGCCTACTTCGTTGCCACGACGTTCCCCCGAAACCAGGAGCCGAATCCATGACCCTCCCTGTGAGCTTGGCGGACGTTGAAGCTGCAGCCGATCGAATCAAGCCGTTCGTCCACCGAACACCGGTATTCACATCGGCCACGCTCGACCGGGAACTCGGGGCGCGCATCTTCTTCAAGGCGGAGAATCTCCAGAAGGTCGGAGCCTTCAAGGCGCGCGGGGCCACCAACGCCGTTCTGCTGCTTCCGGACAATACCTCCGGAGTGGTGACACATTCGTCTGGCAACCATGGCCAAGCCGTTGCCTATGCAGCGTCGATCCGAGACCTCCCGGCATGGGTCGTCATGCCGCGTACTGCGCCGGCACTCAAGATGGATGCCGTTCGGTCCTACGGCGCCGAAGTTGTCCTGTGTGATCACGCCGATCGCGAATCCACTGCGACCGAAGTCATGGAACGCACGGGTGCCGTGCTCGTCCATCCGTTCGACGATTCCACGGTCATCGCAGGGCAGGGCACCGCGACGCTGGAGTTCATCGACCAGGTGCCCAACCTCGACGCGATCGTCGCTCCGATCGGCGGTGGTGGCCTCCTCTCGGGTGCTGCGACGGTCGCGACTGGACAGGAGCCGCCTATCCCAGTGATCGGAGCCGAGCCCTTCGCCGTCGATGACGCGTACCGGTCCATCCGGTCCGGCATTCGGCAGCCCGGCGTCGAATCACCGGTGACCGTTGCAGACGGCCTGCTCACGGGGATCGGATCTCGCGCGTTCACCATCCTGACGACGCTCAACGCCGACGTGATCCGCGTCACCGAAGCGGCCATTCTCGAGGCTGCTTACTTCCTGCTCCTCCGGATGAAGCTGGTGGTGGAGCCGTCGGGCGCCACTCCCCTCGCTGCCATCAGAACCAAACCCGAACGCTTCCGAGATCAACGCGTCGGCGTCATCATCTCCGGTGGGAACACCGACTTCTCGTGGCTTGGGGCTGCGGGAACCCTCACATCGCCCCGGGAAACCAGTCCTTGAGCTGGAACGTCTTTCGTGTTTCCACAGCGTCTTCCATGAGCACGTCTCGGACCTTCGCAGCCGACCGACCCACTTGATACGGCAGAGCTCCGGTCGCAACCGGTCGACCCTCCGAGAGATCGCAGACCTCCTGGGCCCGAGCTGATATCTCGGCTGTGCCGATCCGGCGGGCAAACTCGATGATGCTCTCCTTCGGCAGGCCGAGCAGCGGCCGCAGCAACGGGACATCGGCTGCCTCGGACACACCCACCAGATGGGGAAGCGTCTGCGACGAAACCTGCCCCAGCGCATCTCCGGTGACGAGGGCGAGGATGCCCCGCTCCTTCGCGATCTGTGACGCCGCCCGCGCCATCAACACCTTCAGGGCAACCTGACGCATCCGGACGTCGACGTGCTCGAGCAGCGCCTCCTTGACCGGTTGGAACTCAACGACGTGTACCGCAGGATCCGTGCCATACCCCCACCGTTCCCAGAGCGACCGTGCAACGGCAAGGGCGTGGTCAGACTGGGAACACGACAGTGTGAAATGGACGAATTCAACGGGGCTTCCGCGTGACATCATCATCCACGCGGCGACTACCGAGTCGAAGCCGCCCGAGATCAGAACCAAGAGGGGCTCCTGTGTCCCTACCGGAAGGCCGCCGGGTCCGCGATGGCGTGCGACGGCCAGGAAAGCCCGATTGTCAAGAACGGTGATCTCCACCGGTTCCTCTGGATTGTCAAGATTGACCGTTCCCCCTGCTTCGACGAGCAGATCTCCCGCCTTGCACGCCAAGTCGTACGATCGCCACGGGTGGTTGCCACGACGCTTCACGCGAATACCGAACGTGTGCCCGGCCACACGATCTCGGGTATGACGGGCGACCTCGGTGGCAAGGTGGTCCACGTCTCCACCGTCCAGCTCCACCATTTCATTGACCGACGCGATGCCGAAGACTCGCGTGACCCGTTCGACGACGTCGTCGATCAGATCGCCGGCTTCGACGGCAAATCGGTGCGATCCAAGCTTCTCGAGCGACGCGTCACATCCGGCCTCCCCGACCGCGCGACGCACATTTGCCAGGACGCGTCGAATCATTCCCGGCTGGGTTCGCCTGGACTTCAGGAAGATGTCACCCGAAAGCGTGATGTGGATCACGGAGTTCCCTCGATTCGCTCGCAGCCGAGGATACGGCGCGTCGGATCGTTCATCAGCGGACCTCGTCACGTCCAGCGGGGCGACGTGCGGATCTCAACGAGCGACGGGCCATCGGAGACGGACAGCGCCGCCTCCAACACGGTCTCGAGATCCTCCGATCGGTCGACGCGAAAGCCGCGACCACCGCATAGTTCCGCGTACGCCGCGAAGTCCGGGTTCACGAGGTCGGTCTGCCAGACCGGCCGCTGTGCCGCCACCTGCTCGCGACTGATCTTCGCAAGTTCGTCGTTGTTCAGGACCACGTGAGTTATTGGCATGGCGTACTTGACGGCCGTGGTGAATTCTGCGAGGTACTGACCGAGCCCGCCGTCTCCCGAGATCGATACGATCGGCCGCGATCCGGCCGTGGCTGCGAACGCCCCCAGCGCGGCCGGAAGGGCAAAGCCGATCGATCCAAGGTACCCGGACATGAGCACGTCCTGGCCGGCCTTGGACTCGAAGTAGTGCCCGAACGCATACGTATTGTTCCCGACGTCGACCGCGATGACCGCGTCGGCGGGTGTCGTCGCCCCGAGTGCCTCGAACACGCGTGCCGGATGCATCCAGCCCCGGTCGTCGCTCAGACCGGAACGGCGCCTCTTCTCCGCTCGCCAGTCCTCCCAACGAGACGCTATCGCGGCGCGAACCTGAGGGTTCTCGCGAGTTCCGAGGCCCTGCCCGAGGTCCCGGAGAAAGACTCCAGTATCTGCCCAAATCGGGAGATCCACCGGATGGAACTTCCCGAGGGTCATCCGATCAGCGTCCACGTGGATGGTCTTCTTC
>CBFDAN010000134.1:0-5560 GCA_965602815.1 uncultured bacterium | reverse complement strand
TCATTCCCGCCGGCGTACGGTCCGTCGCCGAGGCCCTGGCGACCGCACAATCCGTGAGCGCGGGCGGCGGTGCGTTGCGGCCGGTGGTGCTCGCAACCGAGCGTGCAGAGGGTCGATTCGATGGATTCGATGTGGTGGCCGTCTCCGACATTCTTCCCGCCGGATCGGTTGCGGCAGACGTGCTGTGCGACGTCGATCTGCTTGCCTTTGCCGAACCGTTCGCTCTCGCCCACCTGCTTGCCGAAAGCGGTCCGGTCGTGAGCGTCACCGCCGGAGCGTTCATAGTCGGAGCCCCCGCCGCTTTCGAGAGGGCGCTCGCCGATCGACCGGTCGCGTTGGCCGCTCCGGTTGTCGTGGTTCCGAGCGATACGACAGTTCCGTACTTGACCCTGCGGGATCCCGACGCACCACTCTCCACCCTGCTCGTCGCTGTAGCACCGGGTTCGGAAGCCATACTCACCGCCTGGCAGCGAACGATGGCGGAGTCGTTGTTCGACCCACACCAGACATCTCCGTCCGACCTGAGGCCGGCCCTGCTTTCTACCCTCCTCGGGAGTGAGGCGGTCGCCACGGAAGGCACGGCATCGGTCATGCGGTGGTCGGACTACGCGGCGGTGATCGCGGACGGTGGGTGGGACGGAAGGTGCTTCGCGGTCGACACAGCCGAGCTGTGGGATTTGGCCACCGCAACGACAGAACGTGTGGGCGGAGAAATGACCGAGGCTGAGTACCGCCTCGTCGATCTCCGCGTGCACGACGCATCGCCGCTTGATCCCTTGATCAGCGCGATGCACGAGGCAGTTGACGGGGCGGGGCCGCAGGATGAGGTCACACCATTCGAGGCGCTGACGCGCGAGATCAGAAGATGTACCGACCCCCTGGGAACGTTGTGGCCGCCCGGTGAGCGCGACCGATTTGAAGCGTGGCTCTTTGAACGGAACGAACGGGGGTCGACCCGTATCGCCGACCTGTTCTGGTACGCCTCGGAGGACATGAGATCCCAATTCCCCCACGCACGCACGAACTCGGCCGACTACGTGGCGTGGTGCATAAGTGACGGGCGGCGGATTCTTGGATTCGATCTCCTGGATCGTGCAATCACTCCGGTGATTCCCGACTCCGCAGATACGGTCGACGCGCCCGGCGGATGGAAACACGCCGTCAAGTGGCGTTGGAACGTTGTCAGGGGTCTCGTCCCCGGGTTGGCTGCGGCCGAAGAGCGTCGCCTTCTCGGCCTCGACGTTGTATCCGGCCCGGAGGCCGGAGGCGGGACCGAGCCACCACGCCATCTGGAGGTTGCACGAGCGCCGGCGCCCTGGGGCTCTGCTCCGCGTTCTCTGTCTCTCATCGGATGCCTGAGGGCGGAGAGCGGACTCGGCCAGGCGTCGAGGGCCAGTCTCCGCGCCCTCCGTTCACTTGAACTGCCGTTCACATACATCGACACGAGCGAGATGTACCCATCCCGAAACGCCGTCGACCCCGGACTCGACCGCTCGGCGTTTGGTGCCATCGGCGACGTGAACCTGATTCACGCGAACGCCATGGAGATCGTCAAGATGAACGACTCGGTCTTCCGCCACCGGCTCGGGGGGCGGTTCAACGCTGCGATGTGGTTCTGGGAGGCCGGGAACTTGCCGTCATGGAAGCTCGCTGCGTTCGACCGGATCGACGAACTATGGGTGGCCAGCCACTATCTGGCAGACGTCCTCGGTCAGTACGGTCGCGTTCCGGTTCACTCCATCGGGCTCGCGGCGCCGCTGCCCGCTGAGCGGATCGTCGACCGTCGATCGCTCGGCATTCCCGACGACGATTTCGTGTTCCTCTTCGTCTACGACGCACTGTCCTCACACGGCAGGAAGAACCCGGAACTCGCGCTACGCGCCTACATCGACGCGTTTGGCCCCGAGTTCGACGGGGTCAGGTTGATTGTCAAGGCCTCGAACCTCAACAAACTCCCCGTGGACCGCGACCGGCTGATGGACCTGGCTTCAAAGACCGATTCGATCACCGTTATCGATCGATACCTCGATCATGAGGCGGTCTACGACCTGATGGCCGCAGCGGACGTGTACGTGTCGCTCCACGCGGCGGAGGGGTACGGGCTGACGATCCTGGAAGCGATGAGCCTTGGGACTCCGTGTATCTGCACCGGGTACTCCGGCAATATGGACTTCACGTCGACCGAGAACTCGTGGCTTGTCGACTACACGCTCGCGAGGACACGTGAGATTGCAGGACCGTATCCGAAGGGTTCCGTCTGGGCTGTGCCCGATTCGGAGCATGCGGCGGTGCTCATGCGGCGGGTGGCATCACATCGCGAGGAGGTAGCGGCAAAAGGTGTTGCCGCCAGGACTGCAGCCATCGAGGCCGCATCTCTCGATCGCTACGCCGGTGAACTCGGTCGCCGCCTCGCGGCGGTCATGTGATCAGGTTCCGATGATCGACGCATAGATCTTCTCAACCTGCTCGGCCGCCCGCGCCCAGGAGTATCGGCTCTTCACCTTCGCGAAACCGGCGAGGCCCATCGAACGGGAGCGCTTCGGATCGGTGAGGAGGCTGCTGATCGCGCCGGCCAGCGCGGCATCGTCGCCGGGTTCCACGAGAAGGCCGTCGGTGCCCTCCTCAACCACGTCGCGCATGACGGGAGTGTCGAATGCGACAACCGGAGTCGCCGCCGCCCACGCCTCGAGGAGCACGATGCCAAACGATTCGATGCTCGAGGGAAGCACGACAACGGTGGCAGAGCGGAGGTGGCGCTCCTTCTCCGATTCGGAGACGTCGCGATGGACTTCGACCACGCGATCCGAAGGCTCGTCTTCATGCTGATCGAGTCCGGCCTCGATTTCTGCAGTCTCCGGCGTTGAAGCGCCCGCGACCACAAGACGGGCTTCGGGGACTGCCTGCCACACGTCTTCCATGGCGCGAGCGAGGTGGTCGATACCCTTTGACGAGCCGATTCGACCGAGGAAGAGCACCGTGGGTGGACCGTCAAGCGCTCGGGGCGGGTCGCTTGGGACGTCGACGCCGGGTGGGACGACGTGGATTCGATAGGGATCAGCGGCGTAGTCATCGACCAAGCGGTCGGCTTCGTGTGCGGTGAGTGCGATCAGTGCATCCGCTGACGACGCCCATCGTCGGACCTCATCGAACGGCCAGTTCGGATCCGCCTCATGGAGAAGCGGCACCCAGACGAGCGGAAACGGATCGTCACGATGGATCTCGAACACGGCCCGGACGTTCTCGAAGAGGTGCGGCAGGGTCATCACCACGTCCGGGCGGTAGCTATTGAGCTCCGAGCGGATCGCGGTGGCGAGGCGCTTGCGAGCGGGTCGGCGCAGGCGCTCAGCAATCGGGCTGGCGCTGTACGGGTCGCGCCGATAGACGACGGTGCCGATGCGGTAGGCGGCACCGGAATCAATCCGCCGAATCTCGACACCATTCACCACCTCGTCGGCGGCATCCGATCGTCCGATACCAAATCGGTAGAGGCCCTCCGGGGAAGCGAGATCCGCGGTGACCACGCGAACCTCATGCCCGCGCGCGGCGAGCCCCTCGCTCAGTTCGAGGCAGAAATCTTCCGCCCCGCCGCGTGCGGGCCGGTAGCCATGAGGGAGATGGAGGATTCTCATCGGATCACTTCTCGGGCTTCACGTTGCACGACAGTATTGTCACTGTATTCCAAAACCCGAGATGGGAGAACAAGTATGTCGAAACGTGCACTCATCACAGGAGTCACTGGACAGGACGGTTCCTACCTCGCCGAATACCTGATCGACGAGGGGTACGACGTCCACGGGACCATCAGGACGACCACCCAGGATCTCGCCGAGACGCGGATCGGCGGCATCATCAAGGGTGACGACCCCGCGCTCACCGTGCATGTGACCGATCTCGGCGACTCGGCATCGCTGATGAGGCTGGTGTCGGAGATTCGGCCGCATGAGGTCTACAACCTCGGCGCCCAATCCCATGTCCGCGCATCGTTCGACCAGCCGATCCACACCGGGGACATCACCGGAGTCGGAGCCGTGCGTCTGCTCGAGGCGATCCGCCAGATCGATCCGGATATCCGTTTCTACCAGGCTTCGTCCAGCGAGATGTTCGGCTCATCCCCGCCGCCACAAGGCGAGGACACCCACTTTCATCCGCGGAGCCCGTATGCCGTAGCCAAGGTCTACGCATACTGGTCGACGATCAACTACCGCGAGGCCTACGGAATCCATGCGAGCAACGGGATCCTCTTCAACCACGAAAGCCCCCGCCGCGGCAAGGAATTCGTGACCCGCAAGATCACTTCAACTATCCCCCTTCTCGTGACCGGAGAACAGGCGGAATTGCGTCTCGGTAATCTCGACGCGAGGCGCGACTGGGGGCATGCTCGGGACTACGTCAAGGCGATGCACGCCATGCTCCAACTCGAAGAACCCCTCGACGTTGTCGTCGGGACCGGTGAAGCTCACTCGGTCCGGGAATTCCTCGATGCAGCGTTCGGGATCGTCGGTCTCGAATGGCAGGACTATGTGGTGGTGGATCCGCAGTTCTTCAGACCGGCCGAGGTGGACTACCTGTGCGCCGACATCACGAGAGCGCGTGAAGCCGTCGGGTGGGAACCCGAGACGACGTTCACGGAACTCGTCGAGGAGATGGTGCGCGCCGACATGGCGGCCCATGGACTCGAGGTCTGAATGAACCGCGGCCCAATCGCCATCACCGGTGCTGCGGGATTCGTCGGCCGCAACGTCGTTCGGGCATTGGCGGATCGCGACGAGCGTGTTGTCGCGATCGTCCGACCGGAGGACGAGATTCCCGACACATTCCCGGCAGAGGTGCGGGCGCTCGATGCGGGAGACACGGCGGCACTCGAGCAGGCGATTCACGATGTCTCTCGTATCGTCCATCTCGCGGCATGGTCCGGGGGCATCCAACTCCAGCAGTCGACACAGGCAGACCTCTACGTCGAGAATCGGCGGCTGACCGATTCCGTGCTCCGCGCCGCGAGCACGGTCGGCGTTGACCGAGTCTTTCTCGCTTCGTCTGCTGTTGTCTATCGCGATTCGGTGTCCGAGACGATCGACGAGCACGATCCGATCGTCAGTTCCGTCGACGATCCGACGGGGTACGCATGGTCGAAGGCCACCGACGAAGTTGTGGCCGGCTGGGTGAATCGATCCGGCGAGGTGGAGACCGTGGTCGGGCGATTCGGCAACGTCTACGGGCCGGAGGCGTCGTTCGATCCAACTCGCTCGACGGTGATCCACGGTTTGATCTCTCGCATGGTCGATGCACCGGAGGGGGGAACGGTGACGGTGTGGGGCGACGGCACCGCCGTTCGAAGTTTCATCTACGTTGAAGACGTCGCGGCCGCGATCCGACTCATCCTCAGCGACGGCGATGCAGGCTTCGTCTACAACGTCGACACGTCCGACGCCATCACAATCCGGGACCTGGCTGTTCTGATCAGGGACCTCGCATCACCGTCGGTCGTGCTCGAGTTTGATCCGACGAAACCGTCCGGCCCGCAGCGGCGCGTTGCAGACAGCCACCGAATCAGGTCACTGGG
>CBFDAN010000133.1:0-5626 GCA_965602815.1 uncultured bacterium | reverse complement strand
ACCTTGAACTCGGCGAGTTCGACTTCGAGTTCACAGGCGAGGGCGCCGCCTAGGTCTCCACGAACGCTGCTCGCCACGCTGGAGGCTCAAACGGGGGAGCGAAGTACCACTTCTCCTCGGCCACCTTGCCGTTGCGGATTTCGACGACGGCCGCAATGTAGAAGATCCCGTCGTCCCCATAGTCACCAACCCCTTCCAGGATGAAGTGGTCATCCGCTCCGGAAACCGAGACGATCGGCATACCAAACGGCAGCGACGACGTCACAAGCACGTCCTCGCTTTGACCGTGGACGTCTGAGACCTCGGCCAAGGCGAGCCCACCGGGATAGTTGGTGAGCATGGCGCGATAGTTGTCGATCCCGCGAATCGTCTCCCCCGACTGGGGATACGAGACAACAACGTCGCGGGCGTGGACTTCTTCGAAGACGCCCATGTCCTGCGTTTCTATCGCCCTGGCGAGCCGTTCCGCGACTAGTCGGTTGTTCAATGGATGGCCTTTCTCCCGCAATCGAGCATACGCGGCAGCCGACAAGCTTGCGGTGCGATTGCTTTCGCGCTCCGCATCGGGCGCGTTCACCGACACAACGCGGGTAGACGCGCGAGCGTACCGAAGGATTCCTAGGACCTTGTGGAGGGGTCGAGAGCCTCACTGCGATGTTTGAGTCCGCTGCTCGCCGTGAAGCGCGACAGGGGGCCGGACTACGGTGCGCACCGTCTCTCGGGGCGCTCGCATTCATCGAAGAACGTCGGTGTGCCCGAAACCGGCTGGGCAGATTTCCGCGCACCGGCGCCGGTATGTGCGCGTAGGGTTACATCGACGTTGCTTCACAAGAAGTGCCGCACCGTGTCAGGAGGCACCATCATGTCAGACCACCCAAGCGCCGCTCGCTACCGTCAAATGACCGCAGCTATGCAATCAGGAGACCTGTCGAGCTTCGGCGGTGCGCTCGCCGATGACGTCGTGTGGTGGGAGATCGGTTCGCCCGAGCCGGTCCGTGGCCGGGATGCGGTCATCGAACGGTTCTCGTTCGTGAGCGACTTCAGTGTTTCCATCGACCTTCACGATGTCGTTGGGAACGACGACCACCTTGTCGCGCTGCTCAATGTGACGGCAACGAGGGGTGATGAGACGTTCGGGTATCAGACCGCAGAGATCATGCATCTCAACGCCGACGGTGAGGTATCAGAGCGCTGGGCGTTCTCGAACGATACGGAAGCCATAATCAAGTTCTTCGGCTGAGCTGCCGGTTCGCCCGGGCCGTCGAATCTAGCCGTGGTGTGGTTGACGCTACTCGGCCCCTGCCGGCGACTCGTCCGGTTCGTACGGCCCCACCCGCCGCAAGCGCAGGAAGTCGTCGACGGCGAACGCGCGAAGGCTGCGCTGCTCGCTGGGTGGGACATTGTCGAGCGCGTCGGCCGCAGTGACGAGTTCCGGTTGATCAACCGAGTAGGCGACGCCTTCGTGGACGATGACGGCTGAGCCGGCGGCAACAACATTCTTAAGCCAGTCGGGGCTCGAACCGTATGGAAGTGCGATGTCGAACCCGTAGTCGGTGGCGAACGGACCGATCGGTGTCTCATAGAGGGTGCCGGAGTTCCGGCCAACGTGGCGAACCACTCCGGCGTAGGACCCCGGTTGCCCCGCCGTCTTCATTGATTGCGGGTTCATCACGGCCCGGTTCATACGACGGACGGCCTTGAGCATGGGCGGGTACTTCGTCCGCATCCCAATCATGAATGCGATTCCAATCGCAGCAAAGATGAGGAGCAGTCCTCCGAGTCCCTTTGCGAGTCCTCTCAACATAGTGGCCTCCTCGGCGCGGGTTCTGCTCCATCCTCGGTCCCGGGCGGCAGATCGTCAAACGCCGGACGATCTGTTGACAGCAGCCGGGGAGTATCCCGCCGCGAGATGGAATTCGCCCGGGTCGGAAGAACGTGGGACCAAACGCCCTGGCCTGCGCTCCGTAGAGGTGGAACGATGCAGGGGATCGTCCAGCGAGGGGAGTCCCCATGATCTCAACCAAGACCGCTGCGCTCGATTTCCTCGACCAGCAACGTATTGCCGTCGCAGGTGTGTCGCGCTCGACCGGCGGAGAACACGGCGGCAACATCGTGTACCAACGGCTTCGGGACCGTGGCTACGACGTGTTCGCCGTGAACCCCAACGCCGAGGAGGTTGAGGGTGATTCGTGCTTCGACCGCGTCACCGACATCCCGGACGGCGTAGGCGCCGTGGTGATCGCGACGAATCCGGTTGATTCCGCGCAAGTGATGCAGGACTGCATCGACGCCGGAGTCACCAGGGTCTGGATGCACCGATCGATCGGAGGCGGGAGTGTCTCTGCCGACGCGACGACGCTCGGACGGGAAAACGGCGTGACCGTCATCGACGGCGGCTGCCCGCTGATGTACGGAAAGGCGTCCGACTTCGGGCACCGGATGATGGGGACCGTGCTGCGGATCACGGGTGCAGTGCCCAAGCGGGTCTAGCGGCGGTCGGCCAGCGGCTGGATTCGCCCCGTTGTGCCACCACGAATTACCTCACGGACGGGGCGTTCGGCTGCGTAGGGTTGGATCGATACACGCGAGGAGGTGCGCATGTTCGATTCGATCCCGTTTGGAGTGACGCTTCCGGCGTCCGACATGGAGAGAGCGAAGGCCTGGTACGAGACGATGCTCAGCCTCACGCCCACGGATGAGGATGATCCCGGCGTCGCCTGGTACGAAACAGGTGGCGTGCGGTTCATGCTCTACCTGTCTGAGTTCGCCGGCACGAATCAGGCCACCGCAGCGTCGCTCACGACTCCCGACTTCGATGGTGTGATCGCTCTCCTGCGCGGCCGGGGGGCCGTGTTCGACGCTGTTGACTTCGGTGAATTCAAGACGGTCGACGGCGTGCTGGAGATGCCGGACGGTCTCAAGGCCGCGTGGGTCAAGGACAGCGAAGGCAACATCCTCGCGATTACCTCCGAGTGATTGTGCCTGGAGACGGCACATGTAGCGGTGGGCGTGTGAGCGCGACAATGGAAATCAAATGATGGAGGCTGATCCGACGTGATTGAAGATCGCGAACCTGCCACCGTCACCGACAAGGGGGCGGCGCTTCACGGCGATGTTGTCGGCTACAGCCGCCTGACGGCGGACAACGAAATCGAGACGCACAACACGCTGCAGGTCCTCCGACGCGTCATCGACCAGGTGACCGTTGACCACAGCGGGACCTTGGCTTCGTTCGTTGGAGATGAGTTCCTCGCCGTGTTTGCGGACGCGCCCGGTGCGGTATCCGCTGCGCTCGAGATCCAGCGACGCATCGCCGTTGAGAATCGTGCCCTGCCGGCAGGTCGCAACATGCGTTTCCGTCTCGGCATCCACACGGGACTCGTCTCACATGCCGGCGACCGATGGTGGGGCGACGCCATCAACATCGCCGCTCGGCTTCAAGCGCTCGCGGAACCTGGCGGCATCAACATCTCGCGGGAAGCACTCGACCGGGCCGGTGAGATCCCGGTGCAGATCGAGTCGCTCGGCCCGACACGCCTGAAGAACATCCCGGAACCGGTGACGATCTTCCGGCTGACGACCGATCAGGCCGAGACTGACGACTCGAAACCGTGGCGGCGGCGCATCCCAACACCGTCGCGGCCATCCCTCGCCGTGAGCCCGTTCGTGAACTACGGGGCAGATGAGGACAGTCACTTCGCCGACGGCCTGATGATGGCGCTGGTGATTTCACTGATGCGGATCCCAGGAGTTGAGGTCGTGAGCGAGATGTCCACACTCGGCTACCGCGACCGAGCCTTCTCCGCAGCCCAACTGGGCCACGAACTCGGCGTCCGCTACGTTTTGGAAGGTGCCGTCCAGCGGTCCGGATCACGAGTACGAGTGCTCACCCAACTCCTCGACCTGGAGAACGGCAGCACGGCATGGTCGGATCGGTTCGAGGCCTCGTTTGACGATGCGTTCGCGGCACAGGACGACATCGTCTTCGCCATCGCGACGGCGCTCGATGTTGAAGTCATCGGCGGAGATATTGCTCGCATGTACCTAGCCGGCATCGGGCCCGATGCCGTTGAGCTCATGTACCGTGGGCTTCAACACCTCAGCAAGGGCACGCCGGCAGAACTCCAGCTCGCGGCGGACACATTCAAACACCTCGCCGAACTCGAACCCGATGCTGCGAACGGATACACGTTGGCAGCACTTGCGAACAACTGGATGGCGATGTTCGGCGCGACCGACGACATTCCGGGGCACTACAAGCTCGCTGAAGAACAGGCGAACCAGTCCATCGAGCGCGGCGACGTTTCCGGCATCGCTCAGACCGTTCTCGCACATGTGCGAATACAGCGCCACGAATGGGAGGGTGCGCTCGAGGCCGTTCACGAGGCAACCAGCCTCCGACCGTCGTGTGACATAACGTACGGGGTGGCGGCGAGTGTCATGCGCTACCTCGGAGACTGGGAATCGGCCGTTGGGTACGCCAACCGAGCCGCTCGTCTCAGCCCGTTGTTCGCCTCGTGGTACCGCAACATTTGGGCGAACGCCGAGTTCATCGGCGGGAACTTCGAAGCGGCCGCCGATCTGGCCGAAGGGGTTGTGGCCGAAGACGAGGACGACCTTGAAGCACTCCTCACACTCGCGGCCGCCCAGTCGGCTCTCGGACGATCGCGCCACGCCACCGCCGCCATCGACCACGCCCGACAGTCCAGACCAGGCCTCACCACAGCGTCACTGGAAGGTCTCCCGTACCGCGACCACGAGGACCTCGACCGATTCATTCGAGAGCTCAAATCGGCAGGACTCGGCTGATAGGCTCAGACGATGGATATCGGTCGCGTAGGACTCTGGACATTCCTCCTCGATGAACACCCGACGTCGCGCGTGCGCGAGATCGTCCAGGAAGTCGAGGAGATGGGATGGCCGACACTGTGGCGACCCGAGTCGACCGGCCGCGATGTGCTGGTCGCCTCGAGCGTCATGTTGGATGCCACGTCCCGGTTGATCGTGGCGTCGGGCATCGCACAGATCTACGCGCGGCATCCGGTGACGACGGCCGCGGCACAGAAGACGCTCTTCGAGGCCCACGACGGCCGATTCCTGCTCGGACTCGGGGTGGCGCACGCCTCCTCCGTCGAAGGAATCCGCAAGCTCGAGTACCGCACTCCCTACTCGGACATGGTGGCGTACCTGGACGCCATGGCCGAAGCTCCCTACACGGCGGTCGAGCCTGCAACCAGACCCCCCACGGTGCTCGCGGCACTCGGTCCGCGCATGCTCCGGCTGAGCGCCGAGGCTGCAGACGGTGCCCACCCATACTTCACGCCTCCCGAACACACGGCGATCGCTCGCGACATCCTGGGGAAGGGTCCGCTCCTCGCTCCCGAGCAGATGGTGGTAATCGATACCGACCTCGACCGCGCCAGGGGAGTGGCAAGGGCGAATATGGCCCGCTACCTCAGATTGCCCAACTACACGAACAATCTGTTGCGCTGTGGCTTCACGCAAGCCGACATCGACGACACGACGGATCGGCTTGTCGACGGGATCGTCGCGTGCGGCGACATTGGCGTCACGGTCGATCGAGTTCAGCAGCACCTCGATGCGGGCGCCGACCATGTCTGCATCC
>CBFDAN010000132.1:0-5644 GCA_965602815.1 uncultured bacterium | reverse complement strand
ACTATCTGGAGGGCGACTACGTCCACAATCTGGTCAACCAGGCCGAGCAGACGGCCCGTGAAGTCGGAGAGATGGTCGACACGCTGCGCGCCGCATTTGCAACCGGCGAGGATCTCGAACGCCGCGCCGGTCCGCACTGCCGCTGGTGCCCGCTCCTGGAAACGTGTGCGGAGGGAGCAGCCGCGATTGAGATTCTCGGGTCGTGAACGAGTTGCAAGTAGCAAGTAGCAAGTAGCAGGAATCAAGACTGGATGCTGGGCGGGAGCCTCGGGACGGTCTCGGATCTCGCTACTTGCTACATGCTTCTTCCTACTTGCTACCACTCAGCCACACGGGCACTCGAATTACGCGATCCCACAGCAACACACCGTCTGTTTTACTGTTCCGATGTCCCGAACCATCGTCGCGTTGCACGCCCACCCGGATGACGAATCGAGCAAGGGTGCCGGAACCATTGCCCGGTACAGCGACATGGGCGTCCGAACCGTACTGGTGACGGCAACCGGCGGCGAGGCCGGGGACATTCTCAACGCAGCGGCCGACACCCCCGAAGTTCGCGCTGACCTCACCGCGGTGCGTCGAGCCGAACTGCACGACGCAGCCGCCATCATCGGCTACGACGATGTCGTCATGCTCGGCTACCGCGACTCAGGAATGCCCGACACCTTCGAGAACCGCCACGCGGACGCGTTCGTCAATGCCCCGTTCGACGAAGTACTCGGTCGCCTGGTCGCCATCGTGCGCTCGGAGCAACCCGAAGTGATCATCGGCTACGACGACCACGAGTGGTATCCGCACCCAGATCACCTCCGGATCCACGATCTTTCGGAAGCGGTCTTCAACGCCGCCGCCGATCATGGCAGCTTCCCAGACGCGGGCGAGCCGTGGGCGGCTCGGCGCCTCTACGCACCGGCGTTCTCACTCAGACGCATCCGGATGCTCGGCGAGGCGATGTCGGATCGCGGGCTCGAATCGCCGTTCGATCGATGGATCGCCGGTGTTGATCCCGATGCGGTCGACCCGCCGCTCACTCAGGTCGACGTCGGTGCCTATCTCGAGCGAGCACGGTCGGCGCTCCGGGCGCATCGCACCCAGATCGATCCGAATGGGCCGTGGTTTCAGATACCGTCCGACATCATCCTGTCCGTGTATCCGTACGAGGATTTCGAGCTCATCGCGTCACGGGACAACGCCTTGCCAACCGGCGCGGACCTCATTACCTAGCCGGTGAAACCGTCGATCCCGCAGGTTCGTGTGTTCGGTGTGTTTCAATACGGGGTCTATGGACCGCCAAAAGACCGAGCATCTCCACGCTCTCCTCGCCGAAATTGAACCAGAATTGGCCGAGCCGGCTCTCCAGCCGCTCGAACGACTCCTCGCTCGCCAGGGGGCCGGCGAGGCGCTGATCGTCGCGGTTGTTGGAGCATCGGGTGTCGGGAAGTCGGAGCTCATCAACTTGCTCGCGGGTACGCGGGTCGTGGCTGCCGGCCCGCTGCGGCCGACGACTACGGAGATTGCGATTTGGGGCGATATCGACGACAGTTACCTTCCGGGACGCCGGGTCCCCGGTCCGAATCGACCCGACCGCGTTGTCCTGATCGACACCCCGCCGATGGAGCACTATCCGGACACCGTCGCCGGCCTGCTCCACCTCGTGGACGCCGCGTTACTCGTGATTTCGCCGGACCGATACGCCGATGCGATCACCGCCGCTGTCCTCGACGCCGTCCGTGAGAACGGGATCCCGACCCGCTCTGCGCTCTCGATGGTCGGCAACCCGCCGCCGGACACCGACCAATTGGTGCGCGATGCCGAAAGCAGGCTCGGGATACCGATTGATGCCGTGGTGTCCGACGATGCCGGTCCTGTGCGCGCCGTGTTGAACGAGATGGTTCAGGCGAAGGACGACATCCTTGCCGAAAGGGATGGTTCCGCAGCTGCCTACATCGCCGAACGTGCCGGCGCGGTTGTCGAGACTCTCCTCGTGAGAGCTGACGCTGCAAGGGTTCTCCTCGATCGCGCTGACGCGTCGTTCGCTCGCGCGACTATCGACAGTGTCGATCTTGCGGCCGCCGCCGACCTCGAATGGGATGAAGCAGCGGTCGCGATCGCCGGGATGGAACGAGAGGCAACGGATCGGGCGGTGGACGAGTGGAGCGCCGACATCGAACGTGACGGATTTACGCCACCAGACGATATCGATCCGGGACGGTGGCTGCCCGAGATCGACTCGCATCCGATCAATGAGTGGTATCAGATGACGACCGAGGCCGGCCGCCAAGCGGTAAAGCGCCGCTGGTTGCACCCCCGCCGATCGCGTGCCGTCCGCGACCAGTTGTGGCGCCTGTCGATCGACTTCGGTCGTCGGCCGACCAGAAGCGTTCGCAAGGGCCTGCGAGATCAGCTACCGGATCTGCGCATCGAACAAAACGCAGCGTTCGTCGAAGCCATCCGCCGCGCGGGCGCGGCAAGAAGCGATGCGTTCCGAGCGCGAGTCGATCCCCTCGACGGGGTGTCACCGGACGAGATCCGAGCCGCCGTAGAGGCGCTTCGGAACGGCGAAGACCACAAACGCGAGGCGAAGGTGAATGACGATGCGTGATCTCACATCGGCACTCGACTTGCTCGACTTGGCGATCGCTAGTTCTGAGAACCTAGCCTCGGAGCCCAATCGGGAAGATGCCGCGAACACCGCTCTGGCCGCTCGGCGGCGTCAGAACTACTTCTCCGATGCAGTCGTGGTCGCTATCGCGGGGGGCACCGGCTCGGGCAAATCCAGCTTGCTCAATGCGATCGCGGGCAGAACGATCGCCCCGACGAGTCCACTCCGACCCCACACCGACGAGCCGCTGGCATGGATCCCCGCCGACGACCACGCGATCGCGGCCATAGTCGAAACTATCGGTGTCGATGAAGTTGCCATTCACGACGACGGTCCGAACCTGGCCATCATCGACCTCCCGGACCTCGACAGTGTTGTAGACAGCCACCGCACGCTTGTGGAGTCTCTTCTTCCGGTCGTCGACGCCGTCGTTTGGATCTTCGATCCGGTCAAGTACCACGATCCATCGATTCACCTCGAGTTTCTGGCGCACGCGACTGCGTACGAACCCGTCTTTGCCTTTGTCCTGAACAAGATTGATCGCCTTGATGAGGGCGAAGCGGAAGCCGTTGCAACGCACCTCGGCGTCATCCTTTCCATGAACGGATTCTCAGATCCGACCGTTCACCCCATTGCCGCGGATCCACCCGATGGAGAGCCGATTGGTATCGAGTTGCTCGTCACCGCGCTCAACGACACGCTGATCGTGAAACGCGCCGATCGCTCGAAGCTCGTTCAGGACATGCTCCAGGCAGGCAGACGGCTTGCGGCTGAGACGAACGCGTGGAACGGGACATCGGACGACGCGTACGATCGAATTCGTGGCTCCCTCGATGATCCGGAATCTCTCGACGCCGTGCTCGACGAACTCGGCATCGAGGGGCCGATGCGCTCCCACATCGTTGCGTCGAGGGAAGACGTCGCTGAGGTCGATCGTACGCTGCTGAGTCGTGCTGAGCTCGCCGCGATCGTTGCGACGCTCGGTGTCGTCTGCACCGATATCGCACACGACGAGCCGGAGAACTCGCCATGACGATCAGCAGCGATGTATGGACACAGATCTGGCAGACCGCGCTGATCTTCATGGTCGGAGTTGTCGTTTGGCTCGTGACGCGGTGGCTCATACATCGTTGGAGCGAACGGGTTCAGCGCCGGCTCGAGGGGACGGGGGAGCTCGCTGATCGCGCCAAGGCCCAACGGCTCGGCACGATTGCGCGGACATTCTCGGTTCTCGTGTTTGTGGTCGTCGGGGTGGTCGGGATCGTCACCGTTCTCGGTGTGTGGGGTGTTCCGATTGGACCCCTCATCGCTTCTCTGTCGGTGGTCGGCATCGCCATTGGTATCGGGGCGCAGGACCTCGTCAAGGATGTGATTGCCGGGATGTTCGTTCTGGTCGAGGACCAATATGCGCTTGGCGACGTTGTCCAACTTGCCGGCGTGTCGGGAACGGTCGAAGAGATTCGCGTCCGGACGACCGTGCTTCGCGACTTGGACGGCAGCATCCACCATGTACCGAACGGGGCGGTCCGAGTCGCGACGAACCTCACGTACGAGTACAGCCGGGTAGTCGTCGACCTTTCCGTTGCGTATGAAGAGTCGGTGGACCGGGCGCTGGATGTGATCGGCGATGTCGCGGCCAAACTCGCCGCCGACCCGAAGTGGACGTCTGCGATTGTGGACGATCCGACGGTTCTCGGAGTCGACGCGCTCGAGGACTCCGGTGTTGTGATCCGAGTGTTGTTCACGACGGATCCGGACATGAGGTGGAACGTCAAGCGCGAATTCCTCAGGAGGGCCAAGAACGGCCTTGACGCGGCAGAGATTGAGATTCCGTATCCACACGTGACCATCACGCGCCGCCCGGATCCCGCCTGACGCCTACTCGGTTGCCTCGGCACAGCAGTTCTCTGGATTGCGGATGACGAGCAACGCATCGGGTGCCGGTGTGATCACCACGTGCGAGGCAAGGCCGAGATGCTCTCCGTCGGCCTGGAACGGGGTTGCAGGCTCGGCCTCGATTGTCAGCCGCTCGAAGCGGGCGTACACCCGGGCGCCGAGGCGCTCTCCCAGCGGGCGACGCAGCACGGCCCTGGCGAAGATCTCTGCCGCACGGTGAACCTCCAGATCCTCCGCGACAACGGCAGCGAGGCCGTCGACGGGTCTTTGTGTGATGTGCAGCGGAACTCGACCGAAGTATGTGTAGCGATTATGGACTTGAGTGAGCACAGCAACACCGTCGAAGCGAGTTCCGTCGACATCGACCCGGAGGTTCGCGGGTCGGCCGCGCCAATCCCGGAGGAGCGCTGAGATCGCGGACTCTGCATAGTGGAATCCGCCGAACCGAAGTTTCGAATGCGGCCGCCGTTCGGCTCGTTCGACGACGTCGGCGTCGAAGCCAACGCCGACCGCGAACGTGGCGAATTCCACTTTCTCTTCGCCCCCGCCTGTCGACTCGATCCGCGCAAGCCGTGTTGGAACCGAAGGCAGGTTCGCGACCGCGGCAGCCGCCTTCTTCGGTCTGCGCGGGAGACCGAATATTCGTGCCGCCACGTTGGTCGTGCCGACCGGGATGATGGCGAGGGCCGCAGTTGTGTCGACGGCACCGTTGGCCGCGTGGTGGACAACGCCGTCGCCGCCCATGGCAGCCACGACGGCGTACCCATCTTCCGCGGCCCGAGATGCGCGTGCCCGTGTCTCTCCGGGTCCTTGGGGCCATTCAGCATCCACTTCGAATGATGTCGAGAGGATGGACACCACGTCGCGGTAGAGCGCACCGGTGAACCCGGAGGCGGAAGGGTTCGCGAGGAGAAGCAGTCGGCGCATTGACGTGAATCGTACGACCGCGCGCGATCTGCCGTCTGTCGCAAGACGCAGCACGGCTCTCGCACGCTGCAGATCTAGGTACATCTAGGTGTCGCGGTCCAAACAACTGAGGTACCCTCGGGAGGTGAGCTACCGGAATCGTCACGATGCCGGGGAGCGCCTCGCCGACTCGATTGAAAGTGCCGGGGTGCTCAATGAGTCGGTGCAACCGCTCGTGCT
>CBFDAN010000131.1:0-5706 GCA_965602815.1 uncultured bacterium | reverse complement strand
TCTCCGTATCAACGGGCGATCCCCGCGTCGACCGCATGGTCAACATCTGGAACCCCTACCAGTGCATGGTCACCTTCAACATGTCGCGCAGCGCGTCCTACTTCGAATCGGGGCTCGGGCGAGGGATGGGCTTCCGCGACTCAGCGCAAGACCTCCTGGGGTTCGTCCATCTGATCCCGGAGCGGGCCAGAGAGCGGATCCTCGACGTTGCGGCGACCCAGTTGCCGGACGGCAGCGCCTATCACCAGTACCAGCCGCTCACGAAACGCGGCAACGACTCCGTCGGAACCGGATTCAACGACGACCCACTGTGGCTCATCGAAGGCACGGCGGCATACGTCAGAGAGACCGGGGATCTCTCAATCCTCGACGAGGCTGTCCCGTTCGACAACAACCCGGACGACAGCGCACCGCTGTTCGAACACCTCTCCCGCTCGTTCCAACATGTGCTCGACCATCTCGGACCCCACGGCCTGCCGCTCATCGGACGAGCGGACTGGAACGACTGCCTCAACCTGAACGCATTCTCAACCGAACCGGGCGAGTCATTCCAGACGATGGAGACCCAGGACGGCAGCACGGCGGAATCGGTGTTCATCGCCGGCTTGTTCGTCCACGCAGGTGAGCAGTACGGGGACCTTGCCGCGGCACACGGCCTCTCCGATGTCGCGGCAACGGCGCGCGGCCACACTGCAGCGATGGCCGACACGGTCATGAACCATGGCTGGGACGGCGACTGGTTCCTGAGGGCTTATGACCACTTCGGGAACGCTGTTGGATCGAGCAAGAACACGGAAGGACAGATCTTCATCGAGTCCCAGGGCATGTGTGTGATGGCCGGCATCGGCGCCGAGACCGCGCACGCCGACCGGGCGCTCGACTCGGTCTACGCGAGGCTCAACTCGGACCACGGGATCCTGCTCCACCAGCCATCCTTCACCACGTTCCATCCCGAACTCGGCGAGATCACCACCTACCCGCCCGGGTACAAGGAGAACGGGAGCGTGTTCTGCCATACCAACCCCTGGGTGATGATCGCCGCCGCCCGGCTCGGACGCGCCGAGGAGGCCTACGAGTATTGGAGGAAGATCGCCCCGGCATTCCGGGAGGAGATCGCCGAACTGCACCGGACCGAGCCGTACGTCTACGCACAGATGATCGCCGGTCGGGATGCGCCCCGATACGGCGAAGCGAAGAACTCGTGGCTCACGGGGACCGCCGCCTGGAACTGGGTCGCGATCACGCAGCACATCATCGGCGTTCGCCCTGAACTCGGCGGACTTCGCATACAGCCGTGCCTCCCCGCGGAGTTGGGTGAACTGAGTCTTGTCCGCCACTGCCGAGGCGCCGAGTATCGGGTGCACATCACCAACGACTCGGCTGGTGGTTCCTGCAAGCTCACGGTCAACGGCGACAGCCACGAGGGAACGCTCGTCCCCTATGCCGCTCCCGGCTCGGTTGTGACGATCGACGTCGTGAGCTAGGAAGGCCCTCTCGGGTCTCGGGACTCGAGTCTCATGTCTCGGGTCTCCTTCACCGATCTTCGTGCCATTGGCCCCTAGTGCGCGTTGGGTCGCGCGGACAAGGTATGGCAATACGGAGACGGGGAACGATGACCGAACGTACAACGGCAGCTGCACGCCCACGCCCGGCGGAAGAACCACATCCCTCGGGAGACGACCGGTTCAATCTGATCGACAAACAACTCAGGCGGGTTCACTACGGCCAGGATCAGCTGATCGAGACGCTGCACCTCGCGCAGGAAGTATTCGGCTACCTCGACGACGGCATCCTCATCTACCTGGCGCGGGCCCTGCGGCTTCCTCCGAGCATGGTCTACGGCGTCGCCACGTTCTACCACCTGTTCACATTCGATCCCCCCGGCGACCACTCCTGCACGGTGTGTACGGGAACCGCGTGTTTCGTCAAGGGAGCCGACGACATCGTTGCCTCGCTCTCAGAGGCGCACACGGTCGTCGCCGGAACCACCGCCGAGGATGGCTCGCTCACACTCCGAACCGCCAGGTGCATCGGCTCATGCGGGCTCGCCCCTGTGATGGTCCTCGACGGCGACGTTTTGGCATATCAGACGCCCGAGTCGGCCCTCGAGGTCGTCGGCACTGCAGTCGCCTCGGGAGGTGAAGCCTGATGCCCGCCCCAATCGACCTCCACGAAGTCGCTGAACGAGAGCTTTCTGAGCGCTACCGGTTCCCGTGGCGGGTGAAGGCCTGCATGAGCACTGCCTGCTTGTCGGCCGGCGCGGCACCGGCATTCCACGCGATGGAAGAGTCGATCGAGAGGGAAGACCTTGCGCTGGAGGCACGGCTCATCCCAACCGGATGTATGGGTCTCTGCAGCCGAGGTCCGCTCGTGCGTGTTCTCCGACGTGGTGTCGACGAGGTGATGTACCAGGCCGTGAACGCCGAGGTTGGCATCGACATCATCACCGACCACATCCGCGATCACAAGCCGGTGGAAACCAACCTCCTCGACCACGCGATCCCGTTCTTCAGCAGCCAGGAACGCGTTGTGCTCGAGAACAGTGGCGTCATCGACCCCAACCGAATCGAGTCCTACGTCGGCCACCGGGGTTACCAAGCCATGGAGCGGGTGATCACCCGCATGGCTCCGGAAGATGTCGTCGAGACCATCCGGGCCTCCGGGCTTCGAGGTCGGGGCGGTGCGGGTTACCCCGTCGGTTCGAAGTGGGCACTGCTCGCCGCCTCAGCCGGTGACACGAAATACGTGGTCGCCAACGGCGACGAAGGGGATCCCGGCGCCTACATGGACCGAACCGTCATGGAGGACGATCCACATCGACTCCTTGAAGGCATCGCCATCGCGGCCTACGCAACCGGCGCCACTCAGGCGTACATCTACGTCCGAGCTGAATACCCACGCGCGGTCGAGCGCCTCGATCGTGCGATTCGTGTTGCGCGGCGAAAGCGGCTGCTGGGCCGCAACATCCTTGACACTGACTTCTCCCTGAATGTCGAAATCCGCATTGGTGCCGGCGCCTTTGTCTGCGGTGAGGAGACGGCGCTCATGGCATCGATCGAAGGCCGCCGCGGTACGCCACGCCTTCGCCCGCCCTATCCCACTGAGCGTGGCCTCTGGGGTGCGCCGACGATGATCAACAACGTCGAAACATTGGCCAACATACCGACGATCATGCGGCGCGGAGCCGACTGGTTTGCGTCGATCGGAACCGAGAACAACTCGGGAACCAAGGTCTTCGCCCTGGCGGGCGACCTCGTCAACACCGGTCTGATCGAAGTGCCGATGGGTGTCACCCTGCGCCACATCGTCGAGGACATGGGCGGCGGTATCCCCAACGGCAAGGCCTTCAAAGCGGCCCAGACCGGCGGACCGTCGGGCGGGTGTATCTCGGCCGAGTTCCTCGACACCAAGGTCGACTACGACAGCCTGCGAAACCTCGGGTCGATCATGGGTTCGGGCGGCCTCGTGGTGATGGACGAGGACGTCAGCATGCCGGAGATCGCGAAGTTCTTCATGGAATTCTCGATGGATGAGAGCTGCGGGAAGTGCTCCCCGTGCCGTGCGGGAACGGTGCAGTTGCACCAGATTCTCGAGCGAATCACGGACGGGGCCGGCAGCCGCCAGGACTTGCGGGACCTCGAGCATCTCTGCCATGTCGTTCGCGACACCAGCCTGTGCGGCCTCGGCCAAACTGCGCCGAGTCCGGTGCTGAGCACCCTCCACTACTTCCGACCCGAGTACGAAGCGTTGATCGAGTCCGAGGAGGTCGCTCATGCGTGAACAGCGACCAACCGTCACGATCATGTTCGATGGTGAGGAAGTCGAGGCGTTCGCCGACGAGACGGTGCTGCAGGCCGCTCGCCGTAACAACGTGTTTGTCCCTTCACTTTGCTTCGTCGAAGGGCTCTCCGTATGGGGCGGCTGTCGGCTCTGCATGATCGAGATCGAAGAAGACCGCAAGATGCGGCCGGCGTGTGCGACGCCCGTCAATCCGGAGATGGAGGTCTACACGATGACCTCCAAGCTGAAGGCGCACCGCAAGGCAATTCTCGAGTTGTTGTTCGCGGAGGGCAACCACGTCTGTGCTGTGTGCGTTTCGAACGGCAACTGCGAACTGCAGGACATGGCGGTGGCTTGTGGCATGGATCACGTGCGCTACGACTATCGCTCACCGAATCGCGCCGTCGACGCCAGCCACCCGAAGTATGTCTTCGACGCCAACCGCTGCATCCTGTGCACCCGGTGTGTCCGCGTCTGCGACGAGATCGAGGGAGCCCACGTCTGGGATGTGGCATCACACGGCGCCCAAGCGACGCTCATCACGGACCTCGCGACGCCGTGGGGCGAGTCCACCGCCTGCACCTGGTGCGGTAAATGTGTCGCCGTATGTCCGACCGGCTCGTTGTCCTATCAAGGCTCAGCCGTCGGCGAGATGGAGCACTCGGTCGCCATGATCAGCCGCCTTGCGGTTGCGCGGAACCGCGGCGAGTGGCTCAATCCGGAGCCGGTGTCATGAGCAAGGTTCGACTCGCTACTGCCTGGCTCGGGGGATGCTCGGGTTGTCACATGTCATTCCTCGACATGGACGCCTGGCTCTTCGACCTCGCCGCCGTGGCCGACGTTGTCTACAGCCCCATCGCGGACGTCAAGGTGTTCCCGCCCGATGTCGACATCACGCTCGTCGAAGGCGCCGTCGCAAACGAAGACAACGCTGAACTTGCACGAGACATCAGGGCCAACTCAGAAGTGGTCGTTTCGTTCGGCGACTGCGCGGTGACCGGCAATGTCACCGCTATGCGCAACCCACTCGGGGATCCTGCAGGGATCCTGGAGGCCGTATACGTGGAGGCCCCCGATCGGGACGGCATGCTCCCCGTTGAGGCAGGGATCGTTCCACCCCTCCTGCCCCGGGTGCTCCCCCTGCACAAGGTGATCAAGGTCGACGCATATCTGCCCGGGTGCCCGCCGCCGGCGGACCGGATTCAGCGCGCGGTTGAGGCACTCCTCGACGGAGACCCCTCCCGCATTACCGGCGAGGACATCAGGTTTGGGTGAGGAGGACCGCACGGTGAAGAACATGGTGGTGATCGATCCGGTCACGCGCATCGAGGGTCACGCCAAGATCACGATCGCGCTCGACGATGCCGGCTCCGTCTCGGACTGTCGCTTCCACGTCACCGAGTTCCGCGGATTCGAGGAGTTCTGCAAGGGTCGGCCGGTCTGGGAGATGCCGAGCCTCACGGCTCGCACATGCGGGATCTGTCCGGTCAGCCATCTCCTCGCATCTGCCAAGGCCGGCGACGCAATCATGGGCGTGAAGATCCCCGATACGGCGGTGAAGCTGCGCCGCATCGTGAATCTGGGGCAGATCATCCAGTCGCACGCCCTCAGCTTCTTCCATCTGAGCGCACCTGATCTGCTCCTCGGCATGGACTCCGACCCTGCTGCTCGCAACGTATTCGGGCTCGTGGCGGAAGAGCCGGAACTGGCTCGGCGCGGAATCATGTTGCGGAGCTTCGGGCAGGGTGTCATCGAATCAATCGCAGGACGTAAGGTGCACTCGCCGGGAATCCTCCCAGGCGGAATCGCCGAGCAGATGACCGAAGAGACCCGCGAACATCTCATTGAAGGGTTGGTCGATGCACGGAAGACGGCGGAGGAATCTATTGCGGTACAGACAGTAATCCCATAATAGAAAACTGTTCT
>CBFDAN010000130.1:0-5718 GCA_965602815.1 uncultured bacterium | reverse complement strand
GGCCGTGTGCGGTGAATCGGTGTGGCGCATGATCCGCCCAACCGTCGCGTGGTCGCAGAGGGTCAATCCGTCGAATTGGCAGATCTAGACCGTCTGGTCTCTCGGGTCGGTTGTCGCCCACAAAGCGCGGGAACTGGTCCCGGCAAGGCTTGGACTCCGCGATTTGGCTGCCGCTCTACTCGCTGGCTCCCTTGAGCTGCGTCAGGCCCTTCTCGAAATCGGGCCCAACCATCTTGTCCATGCTCTTGAAGACGCCCATCACCCGGGTCATTAGCGTCTTGGGTCCGGTCATGGTCCACGTGACCTTGGTTGTATCACCCTGCGGCTTCAGGTTGAAGGTCGTGGTGCTGCTTGACTTGAACGGCTTCAAGAAATCCAGTGCGATCTGCACGGTTGAAGGTTCGACCGCTTCGGTGATCTCCATCTTCCCCTCGCCGGCCTTGCGGTTGCCCGACCAGGCATAACCTGCGCCTACTCCCGAGTCCGCTCCCGAGTAGCTGCGTTGCATGTCCGGATCGAGGTCGTCCCACGGAGACCACGCTCGCCAATTGTGGAAGTCGACAATCTGCGCGTAGACCTTCTCGGCAGGCGCGTTGATGATTGTGGTGCGTTCGACGGTGTAGATATCAGCCATGCGACGAGGCTACTCAGTGGGTTCCGGACGTGGGCGGGTTTCTCGTTTGCCCCGGAGCACGGTGACGCGGGCGTTGGGGTGGGGGTCGGAGGCGGGCCTCGGCGGTCGGGGAGGCCACCCCGGTTGAGTGGTACCTTGCGCCGCACGACGGAGGTGCTGCCATGTCGACCGTTCGGGACGCCCGCTACGACGTGCTCTTCGAGTCCGTGCAAATCGGACCGGTGACTGCCCGGAATCGGTTCTTCCAGGTACCGCACTGCAACGGGATGGGATACCGGGACCCGTCGGCGCTGGCTGCGATGCGGGGTATGAAGGCCGAAGGTGGCTGGGCCGTCGTCGCCACCGAGGAGACCGAGATCCACCACTCCTCCGACGTCGCTCCGTACATCGAGGGACGGATCTGGGACGACCGCGACATCCCGGCGCACGTCCACGTCACCGATGCCATCCACGCCCACGGATCACTCGCCGCCATCGAACTCGTGCATTCCGGGATGGCAGCCAACAGCATGTACACGCGTATCCCGCCCATGGGGCCCTCACATCGGCCGACATCCGGCGACCTCTACCCGATCCAAGCGCGGCGGATGGACAAAAAGGACATTTCTGACCTGCGACGCTGGCATCGCGAAGCGACCATTCGTTCACTCGAGGCGGGCTACGACATCGTCTACGTCTACGCCGGACACAACCTGTCGACCCTCCAGCACTTCCTCTCGCCGAGGTGCAACGATCGGACGGACGAATACGGCGGCTCCCTCGAAAACCGCGCTCGTCTGCTTCGCGAGGTGCTCGAAGACACGCTCGAAGCCGTCGACGGCAGGGCCGGTGTTGCCTGTCGGATCGTTGTCGACGAACTGATCGGGCCGAACGGTTTCACCAGGGATGAGATGATTGAGCTTCTCGGGATGATCGGCGAGCTGCCCGACGTGTGGGACTTCATGGTGGGTGCCTGGCCCGACGACTCCGTCACATCCCGGTTTGGACGGGAAGGTGAACGTGAGGACCTCATCAGGGGCCTCAAAGATCTGACCTCGAAGCCCGTCGTCGGCGTCGGCCGCTTCACCTCGCCCGATACGATGGTTCGGCTGATCCGCCAGGGCGTACTCGACTTCATCGGCGCCGCCCGCCCGTCGATCGCCGATCCGTATCTACCGAAGAAGATCGAGGAAGGCCGGATCGACGATATCCGAGAGTGCATCGGATGCAACATCTGCGTGTCCGGTGACTACACAATGACCCCCATCCGATGCACCCAGAATCCGTCGATGGGGGAGGAGTGGCGTCGTGGCTGGCACCCCGAAACCATTCGTCCCAAGGACTCTGATGACAGGATCCTGGTGATCGGCGGCGGGCCGGCCGGTCTCGAAGCGGCGATGTCGGCAGGACGCCGCGGCCACGACGTGGTCCTCGTCGAAGCGACCAGGGAGCTCGGCGGCCGAATTGCCCGGGAGGCGCAACTGCCCGGACTCGCTGAATGGCGCCGAGTGGTCGACTACCGCACGACACAGCTCGACCGCTTGCCGAACGTCCAGTACTACTTCGAGAGTTCCATGCCGGCGAGAGAGATCCTCGCCTACGAGTTCAACCACATCGCCGTCGCCACGGGATCGTCGTGGCGGCGAGATGGAGTGGGCGTCTCACAAGCGGGCCAGATCACCTTCACCGATCCGGTTGAGGTCCTCACGCCCGACGACGTGATGTCGGGGGGCCGTCCTGCCGGTCAGCGGGTTGCGGTGTTCGATGACGATCACTACTACATGGGCAGTTCGATGGCGGAGCTGCTCGTTGATGAGGGCTATGCCGTCACCTTCATCACTCCCGAACCGGAGGTAGCAGCGTGGACACACAAGACGATGGAGCAGCACCGCATCCAGGCGCGCCTGCTCGACCTCGGTGTTCGGGTCGTTGTGGCCCACACCGCAGATCGGATTTCGGCCGATGGGCTCATTGCGCGGTGCGTCTACACGGGACGACAACAGACGGTCGAATGCGACGCCGCGGTCCTCGTCACCTGCCGTCTTCCGAACGAAGCGCTCTCCCTCGATCTCCTCGACCTGCGAGACGAGTGGGGGAGCGCCGGCCTCGTCTCAGTGCGCACCGTCGGTGATGCCTTCAGCCCGGGGAGTATTGCGGCAGCAGTATGGGACGGCCGTCGGTTCGCTGAGGACCTTGGCAGATCGGCTGAGGCCATCGACTTCCCACGGAACATCGCCACTATCTGAGATCGCGGGTCAGCGGCAGCGGGAACGCCATGTGGCGAGGCCGACTGCTCCGACCCGTATGGAGCCTGGAGCGTTTCTACGCGAGGCTTGCGTCGAGCGTGATCTCCACGTTGCCGACCAAGGCGTTGCTGACCGGACAACCGAGCTTGGCTTCTTCGGCAAGTTCGAGGAACGTCCCCTCGGGAATACCCGGGACCTTGCCAACCACCGTCAGAGCCATCGTCGTGATCCGCATCCCGGCGTCCGTCTTGGCGAAGGTCGCCACGCCAGTTGTGTCGAGCTGGTCGGCGACAAAGCCGGCGCCTGCGAGGATGTTGCTGAATGCCATTGAATAGCACGCTGCATGTGCCGCTGCGATCAGCTCTTCGGGGCTGGTCTTGCCGTTTGCGGCTTCGGTGCGGCTTGCCCAGCTGACCGGCAGGGGCCCTGCAGCGCCGGAGTCGAGTGATGCGGTTCCTGATCCCTTGAAAAGGTCGCCGTTCCAGGTGGCGGTGCCCTTGCTCTTCATTTGCTGCTCCTTCGGTTGGGTGCACGATTGTCGCGCACCTCGGGGTGCTAGGAACGTACTTCGGCGTCGTGGGTCGGCCTTGATGGTCTTGGCCACGAGGTTTGAACCTCAACAACGTCCGAGGGTTCGATTCGCGGTCGGTTCGTTCGGCTCCTCCATGTATAGCGGACCAACGTGCTGCCGTGTTCGGGAATACTGACCAGGCGGAGAGCATCTTCCGGGGCCGTGCGCCGCTACCGATGGATCCCGGATTCGAGCACCTCGACCAGTCGGTCGTAGTCGCGGTTGATCGAGTTCTGCGCCATGCGGCCTACGAATGGACCCACCAACCCTGCGATCGTTCCTTGCGGGCCCCCTGTGATCACGGCTGTCACCCGGCACGATTCGGGGCCGGTCGGCACAACGACTCGGTCGACCTCGATCGGAAAGGTGGACTCGACCGACTTGATGGTGATTCTCCGTCCCGGTTCGTAGACGGTCACTACGAAGGCAGATCTGACGTTCCCGCCCATGAACCGTGCGTGCTGCTCGTATGTGGATCCCACGCTGATCGGCGACTCCGATGTCCACGTGCACGACCTCATCCCGTTCTGCCACAAGGGGTTGTTCGCGGCGTCAGCGAAGAACTTGAACACCTCGTCGGCCGGCTGGTTGATGTGTCGCGTGGCGCCCATCTCCATTCTGATGACACTACCGACTGCGGATTGACGCTGCGCAGATCCTGGATTGTGAGCAGGTTGCTGCGCGCCGATCCGCACGCGGCGGACACTCAGATCGGAACGCGAGGGGTCAACCGAGACCTGCGTCGAGGCCCACTTGTCGAGGAGTGCGGCCAAGTGGGTTGCTTGATCATCGACGGTGCCGACGAATGCTGATCCGACTTCTGCCCATGCGTCGCCTCCGGGGTCTGCAAGGCGCATCGTCAGGCGTGTCCCGGGCTCAAGTTCGTCCAACTGATATGTCCATGCCCAGTTCTCGATGCCGGCAACGTCGTAGCGAAGCGTGAGATACGAAAACGGCCTCCAGTCGGCGACATGCTCAACGATGACGTCGGGTCCGTGCATGCAGTGATTGACTGTGCCAATCCCCCTCCGCCCCGCGGTTGTTGTGAGGACTTCGTCTACATGCCGCTGCCACTGCGGCCGCTTGGTCGGGTCCGTCAGATGATCCCAAACCGTCTGCGGAGAGGCGGACGTCTCGAAGGATGCCTCATACACGGACTCGGCGCTCGTGACGTAGTCGCGGTTGCGTTCCTGTTCGAACGTCCAACGAATGGCAAGATCCTGTACAAACACGTCGACCTCGCCGATATCGCTGAACACCTCCCGATGCTCAAGGAAGCCAAGGATGGATGGGTCCATTGCCAGCGCATCCAACGTTGCCTTGGTATACACCGCATACGCAGGTTTGTTGATTCTGGCGCCAGCAGTGCCTTACGCCAATCGATGCACGAGGATTACGTCGGGCCCGGTGAGCTCTTCGGAACGGGCTATCTGCCGGATGACGTACTCTCCGTCATGGAGGAAGAACTTCAGATCGAGACTCGGGATCCGAATGCACGCGTTGCACCCACAGGTGGTCGAATGGGCGATGTCCCTGAGCCGCTTCTGGAACGCGAAGTATGCCGACTCGACGGTGTCCATCATCATCGATGGATTCACCGACTCTGTGGCCGCGTACGCGAACGCCGCGTCTCCCTCGAGTTTGGCAAGCTGAAATGACGGCTCGATGGGTTTGACAATCGTTTCGAGGAGATCGGCGATCACGTCTTATGCATGTGTGAGTTCGGTGTCGCCCATGTACTGCGTGTATCCGCTGATATCAGCCAACAGCAGACAGCCGCGGTCCGGTGTTCTCAAGTTCGTCGTCACTGTCTGCGACCCTACCAGCGCAACTGTGAGGCACCGGGTTGTCATTCCAGATACGGGGATCCGATATTCCTGCCGCGCGGACCACGCTGAGCCTGCGCCGCACGCGCCGGTTCGTGCCGATGGCCATTCCGATGCCGCTCACGGGCGTGGCATCGGCTACGTTTGTTCCATGGATCAAATTGTGACTATCGACCGCGACGACTTGAAGGCGCTACTCGACGAGGGTGCGGATATTCGACTTGTGATGACCCTGCACGAGTGGGCGTACAATGCCATGCACATCCCCGGTTCTATGCAGGTGCAGCCGGATACGGCTGTTGAAGTGCTCGACGTGAATGACGACATCATCGTCTACTGCTCCGATGTCGACTGTGTAGCGAGTCAGTTTGCCTACCGAGCCCTCGTTGAGAATGGCTACCAACACGTTCGGAGGTACGCCGGTGGTCTCTCCGACTGGCAGGCAGCCGGCTACCCCCTCGA
>CBFDAN010000129.1:0-5732 GCA_965602815.1 uncultured bacterium | reverse complement strand
GCGGAGTAAGGGGCCTTCCAATTGGCATCCGAGGGGCTGACCACAGGCCAGACCGGTCTACAGCTTCGGGCGCAGGTACGGCGACGCTACGCCCGTCTCGTTCGTTCATATTCCGTCCTCCGACAGTGCCTCCTCGATTTCGGCGTAGTACTCGTCGGCTTCGGCTGCCACGGTATGCCACGTGTCCGTCGCCCATACCTCGATGTGATCTGCGACGCCGACCACCGTGAGGTCCTTCTCCAACCCTGCGTAGCGCCGAAGCGCCTCCGGAATCTGCACTCGTCCCTGCCGATCGAGTGGCTGATCCGACGCTGAGGCGAAGAAGGACCGCGAGATGTTCCTGGCCCGCCGATCGGTTCGCGGCAGTTTCAACACTTTGTCCGACTCTTCTTCCCATCGATCCATTGGGAAGACGTAGATGCAGCGCTCCTGTCCTTTGGTCACCACACAGCCCACCTCGAGTCCCGGGCGGAACTTGCTGGGCATCACGACGCGGCCCTTCCCGTCCATAGAGTGGCTGTATTCTCCAAGAAACACCGGTCCGCGCCTCCGTTGCGCTGCGATCATCATCTCCCACGAGGCCCCACTATGCCCCACTCCGTTCCACATGTCAACTCTTTCGCCCCCACCTGCTCCCCATACTCCCCGGGGTACCCTGTGTCCCATGAATGACACAATCACCCTCATTGGGGTCGGCGAGATGGGCGCCGTGTTCTCACACGCATTCCTGCACGCCGGCCATCCGGTCTTCCCGGTGCTCCGGTCGACAGCGTTGCCGGTTGCGTTCGAGCGGAACCCGGATCCCGCGCTCGCCCTAGTCACCGTGGGTGAAGACGATCTCCACCCGGTGCTCGACGAGTTGCCGGCTGAGTGGCGCGATCGTGTCGGTCTAATCCAGAACGAACTACTCCCGCGGGATTGGATCCGCCACGGCATCGAGGCCCCGACCGTCGCCGTCGTGTGGTTCGAGAAGAAGTCCGGCCGGGCAACCCGGGTCATCATCCCAACCCCGGTTGCCGGGCCGCAGGCCGGGCCGCTCGTCGAGGCGCTGACGTCGATCGACATCGCGGCCGAGGTGATCGCCGACGACGCGCTGATCGATGCGCTGGTCGCCAAGAACCTCTACATCCTCACCGCGAACATCGCGGGGCTGCGGACCGGGGGGACGGTTGCCGCGTTGTGGGACGACCACCACCCGCTGGCAAGCGCAGTGGCATCAGAAGTCCTCGATATTCAGGAGTGGCTCGTCGGGTACCCGGTTGTTCGAGAACGGGCCGTGGCCGGCATGGTGGAAGCGTTTCGGGGTGATCCGGACCACGGAACCACTGGTCGAAGCGCGCCGCGTCGGCTCGAACGGGCAATCGGGCACGGACAAGAAGCGGGGATCGAGACACCGGTTCTCGTCGAGATCGGGCGTGAGGCAGGCCTGGCGGTCTAGCCTACGAAGGCGCTCCTGAGGAGGAACCATGCACGTGCTCGTCGCGACCGACGGGGAGATGGAGACGGCGGCTGCGGCGGACTTCGCTGCCACCCTCGCAGGTGGCGACGGTCGCGTGACCGTGCTGACGGTGATCGAGGTTCCGCGCGCGTTCCTCAGCGATGTGCGTTCCCATTGGCTTGCCGAGGACGGTCCAAGCGTCGTTGCCGACTACACATTCGTGGAGACTCCGAGCGTTCACCAGGAGGGGCCTACAGGGTGGCCGGGAGACGACGCGCTGATCGAACGGTATCTCAACGACAAACTCGAGCAGAACACCGCCCCGCTCGTCCGTGCACTTTTTGAGCGAGGGATCGAGACGGATAGTCGCGTCGTCGAGAGCGAGAATGTGGCTTCGACCATCATCGAGCAACTTGTTGCCCTCGACGCCGAGGTTGTCGTGATCGGTTCCCACGGCCAGGGCCTGTTCCAGGGATTGCTCGGCTCCACAGGTACCAAGATCGTTCGGCGATCGCCGAAACCCGTTCTCCTGATCCGATCCGCTACGCCGTGACGTAGGGTTCCCACCCTGGATCCACCACTCCCCCGATCGCGGCAGACACCCAGGCATCCGGCCTGGGAAACCGCGGCTTCTGCACGAGCGTGAGGCCCGCTTCAGCCGGGGTTCGCCCACCCTTCCTGGTATTGCACCGCCGGCATGCCGCGACCACGTTCAGCCACGAATGCTCCCCTCCCTGCGATCGCGGAACGACGTGGTCGAGATTCTCAGCCTGCCGTCCGCAGTACTGGCATCGGTGGTCGTCACGCTGAAACACCGTCCGGCGATTGACGGGGATCCGACGCTGATACGGGACGCGTACGTAGCGCCGGAGCCGGACGACCGATGGTGACGGCATCGCCACGATCTCGGATCGCCAGATCGCACCGTTGGTCGCGAGCACATCTGCCCGATCTCGCAAGACCAGGACGAGCGCGCGCCGCACGGGAACCACAGAAAGCGGTTCGAGGCTTGCGTTCAGCACGAGGGACCGCGGCATCCGCAGAGGCTACCAGCACCACCCGGTTCGACCAGCGCGCCTTCAACTACTGAGCGCCGGTGGTTGACCACTCAGTGTCACCATGCCATACTCTCAGTGGGCAGCAACGTCGAGAGCGCTGGAGTGAGCGTGCGCGTCGTCGGGTACGTTAGGGAGGCACCAAGCCTCACAGAGGGCGAAACAGCGTTTGCGCAGAGTGAGCGCATTCGCCGGTGGGCCGCGGACTCGGGGCATCACCTCATCGCGACCTGTCAAGATGGGCGCGACCCCTCCCAACCCCTGAACCGGGACGGCTATCGAGCGCTCCTCGACATCGCTCGCTCCGGTAGCGCCGATGCCCTCGTGGTCTCCGACCTGTCGGTGCTCTCGCCCGACAAGGTAACGCAGGAGATCATGCTCGATCATCTGCGCGAACTTGGTCTCACGATCGTCTCGGCGAGCGAGTCAGATCACAACGACCTTCTCGACGAGCCGGACGACCACACGCGCCTCGTTGTGCGTGACGTGATCGCGAAGGTCGGAGCCTTCCGTCGGGAGTTCGCCGATCCGGAACCAGCATTCGACAAGGACATTGCACCCGTGTCGGAGCCGGTCGGAGCAGATGTGATCGTCCAGCTGATGCCTCAGGGTTCCCAGTTGGACGACAGAGCCGCCCATACCGCGCGCCCCACGGCGTAGGCTCGGCCTCCCTCAACGATCGCGGACCCAACCAACCGCCTACCGCTCGCTTCGATCACGATTGTCACGACGGATTCACCAGCGAGCTCCCGCTCGTCGAGTGAGCAGATCAACGGGAGCGCGGCTTCCCCGGCCAGGTCGGCCACGGCGGACACAACTGCCTGGTCGATCGCGGGCCCGGAGACCCCGGCAGCACGCGCCGTTGCTTCGGCAGAACGGCCGACCGCGGTCACGGCAATTCCACCATGCCCTTCGATGACGCTCACCGATTCGAGCCCTCTTCCAATCCCAGTCACCAGATCGGACGCACCCGGCTGGCTGCCACCGACCTCCACCCCGGGTTCGAACGATTTCTCTGTCTCCCGGCCACTCAACGAAGGCCCCTCTGGGTTGGGCGGTAGAGCGGCGGAGTCGATCTCCTGACGGAGACCATGCAGCGAGAGGACTCTGCGAACCTCATCTCCGATCACGGCGGGGTCGACGCCCGGCGAGAGGCGGATGCGAACGCCTGCGGGAGTTGCCGAATCGCCGTCGATCTCTGCCTGCTCGACGCCAGGCAGACCCAAGAGATCGTCGCGCAACATGCCAACACCCACGTCTGCCTCCCCTCGTCTACCCCTGAGCGGACCGCCGCCTCCACTCAAGATACGCCACGACATCGGCCGGATCAACACTGGCCTTGTCACTCCCGTATGCGGTGGTGATGCGCCATCGCATGATCTCGTCATCGGGGAGTGGAAGGAACGGGCGTTGGCGCCACCAGTCCCGTGGGGCAAACGCAACTGCCGCACGTGCTGCGCTTGCCCAGAGATGAGGTCTCCGCACCACCGCAACCACGACTTCGCGTTCGATCATGAACCCTCCATAGGCCGCAAGCGTACCCGCCCTTCTCCACCGCCGCCGACAGCGAACTCCGGCCGGAGATCACCCGGAGGAAGGTCCCATCCCCCGCAACGTCAGATCCGATCTAGGCTCGGGTGTGTCGATACGAAGAGGAGGATCAGGCGTGCCGGCAACCACGGACGAGCTGACCTGGTTCGGTGAGCGGTTCGCCGTCATCTCCGACAACATCGAACTTGTGATCCAGGGCAAACGCGAGACCGTCGAGCTCGTCGCCTCCTGCCTGATTGCCGGCGGCCACGCCCTCATCGAGGACGTCCCGGGAGTCGGCAAGACGCTCCTGGCCAAGTCGCTGGCGCGTTCGATTGACTGCTCATTTCAGCGGATCCAATTCACGCCCGACCTGCTCCCGTCGGACGTCACCGGTGTATCGGTTTGGGATCGCGAGGACGGCGACTTCGTCTTCCGGCCCGGTCCGGTGTTCGCCAACGTGATTCTGGGGGACGAGATAAACAGAGCCAGCCCGAAAACCCAGGCCGCTCTGCTCGAAGCCATGGAAGAGCGCCAGGTCACCGTCGACGGCACAACCCGAACGCTTGGTCCGCCGTTCATCGTGATCGCAACACAGAATCCGATCGAGCACGAAGGCACCTACCCGCTCCCAGAAGCCCAACTCGACCGTTTCATGATGCGCCTGACGATGGGGTACCCGGCCCGGGCGAAAGAGCTCGAGATGCTGGATACCCACGGAGAGCGCTCAACCTTCGAGGATCTCCGGCCGGTGGTCCATGCTGAGGACATCGTCCGGATGTCGGACATCGCCCAGCACATTCATGTTGCAGACGTTGTCAAGGGCTACATCATCGATATCGCCGAAGCGACTCGAGCCGAGCCAGATATTCTCCTCGGGGCGTCACCCAGAGCGTCGCTCTACCTCCAGCGAGCCGCCCGAACCACGGCTGCGGTTGCTGGCCGTGACTACGTGGCTCCCGACGATGTGAAGCGCATGATCGGGCCTGTCTTCAATCACCGGTTGATCGTGCGGCCCGAGGCGCAGATGCGCGGGGTCGGCATCGACCAAATCCTCGAGGGAGTCACAAGCAGCGTTCAGGTACCGGGTACGCGCGTCGCCGCCGGATGAAAGAGATCACCTGATGCCGACGACCCGAGGATGGGCTGCTCTCGGAGCCGGTGTCGCCCTGGGACTGCTGTGGGTCATCTTCGGCGAACGCCTGATGCTCGCTGTTGGGCTGTTTCTCATCCTGGCGATTGGCGCAGGAATGGCGTACGTTCGTTCCGCCGTACCACGAGTTGGGGTAACGCGACGGCTCACGCCCTTCCAGGTCCACGACGGAGATCGTGCCGTCGTCGAAGTGACGCTGACGACCGGCCGTCGCATCGCCCAAGCCACCGTCCTCGACGAGGTGTCGAGCCTTGGGACGGCGCGGTTCGTCGCAGACCGCATCGAGCCGCAGGATCCAATGACCGCTCGATATGAGGTGCTGTGCCGCCCACGCGGGATCTACCTGGTCGGACCGGCCGTCGTCCAGGTGCGCGATCCCCTTGCCTTGACCGAAGCCGGCGGCACCGCAGGCCGGATCGATCGCCTGGTTGTCTACCCTGCCGTAGAGGACCTCGAGGGGCTGCCGCTGGGTCGCGGACAGGACCCGACGGTGAACACGTCCAGATCAAGCTTCTCGCAAACCGGCGGCGAGGACTTCTTCACGCTCCGCGAGTAC
>CBFDAN010000128.1:0-5753 GCA_965602815.1 uncultured bacterium | reverse complement strand
TGCTCGAGATGATTTGGAGATGGATCCAGCAGGGCGTTATCACGCCGGTGCCCCTCTTCGGAGGTGCGCTGGAGGTCCTCAGCGCTGCGATTCCAAATTCGCTTGACAATCCAAGCGAGCTTGCAGCCGCGATGGCTGCTGTCCACGAGTTCTTCGAAGGGCAGGAACTGCCCGAGGAGCTTCCTCCTCCGCCGAACGTCAAAGCCGCATCCCCTAGCATGGTCGAGCCCACTGGTCCCCAGTCGAGGTCCGCCGACAGGCTGGTGACCTTCAACGAACCCCCAGCGACGCCCGATATCGCTGCTGCTGTTCCCGGGACCGTCGACCCCGCGACAGACGAGGAGACGGCTGGAGAGCCGAAGCCGGAGCCGGTGATGTCGGCACACGACGCATTTGCACAGATGGCGGACGATGAGGCCGGATCCGACACGGTTGATGACGCGGTTGATGTGGCCGCAGAGACCAGGTCGCAGCCCGGCATTGCCGATCGCCCCGGGGGTGAGGGTGTTCCCGGTGCTCCTGCCGAGGGTGAATCAGTCGACGACGAAGGGTCGGATGCCGCCAAATCGGCCCAGGAAGCCTTCGCTGCGCTGCGTCGGTCGATGATGGAAGAGGACACAGTCGCCGCGGTCGCTCCCGAACGCGGAGACCAGATCGAGGCCGGCACGCAGTCCGCCGACGCGGCCGGCGCGGAGGAGTCGATCGGTTCGGTGATCGCGTTCCCTGTGCCGGAGAACGATGCAGGCGCTCGGGTGGAGGGCGATTCTGTCGACCACGAGCCTGCCGACCATCCAGAAGCGCCGGCACCGACCGATGTCGTCGTGTTGCCGTCGACTCGGGTGTCCGCAACGCGCGGATCCTCCGAACCGGAGGATCTTGGTGGCCTCATCGGTGCCGTACAGAACTGGGCCGCCGAGGAGCCGATCTCGGTGAATACCGGGAGGCTCTACGGACTCGTCAATCACATCGTTGCACTTCGGATGGATATCGATTCGGTGAGAGAGGATCTCGTCGAACTGGCCGAGGTGGCGGCCGCGGATCCGTTCTTCTCCGACCGCGTAGCGCATATCGCGGATGGGATCACGCCAATCGCCGACGCCTCCGAATCGATCGAAGGTCGGGCCCTCGCTCTCGCCGCGGCACCGCTCCGCGACGTCACCAACACAATCCCCCAGCTCGGTCGGTACCTCAGCCGAAAGACCGGCAAGGAGCTCCGAGTCGAAATTGTGGGTGACGATGCCCTTGTCGATCGACAGGTTCTTGATCGTCTCGGCGACGCGATCCGACAGCTCGTGGTGAACTCGGCGGTCCACGGCATCGAGGATGTCGACGCGCGAATCGAGGCGTCCAAATCGGAGACCGGTTCCATTCGAATTGAGGCGAAACAGACTGAAATGAACCTCGAGGTTTCGGTCATTGACGATGGCCGAGGGATCGACTGGCGAGGAATCCGGGAGATGGGCGTTGCCTCGGGTCGCCTCGAGCCTTCGACTGAACCGACAGCGGACGCCCTGCAGTTCCTGCTCTTTCAGTCCGGGTTCACTACCCACGAAGAAGCAGATGAGCTCGCCGGTGACGGCGAAGGGCTAGCCGTTGTTCGTCATGCCATCGAGTTGTTGAACGGATCCCTGCGCGTCGAGAGCACTCCGAAATTGGAGACCCGAATCTCGATGATCGTTCCGGTCCACCAGGCCATGCAAGAGGCGCTCCTGGTCACAGCGGGCGGGATCACGTGGGGCATCCCCGAAACCGGCGTTGTCGACATTGTTGAGATGAACCTCGCGACCATCGCCGTTGTCGACAACTCCACCGTTCTCGAACGAGCCGATGGAGTTGTCCCGTTCGCATCGTTCGCCGATCTCATGGGGCTGCCCTCAGATACGGCGCCCACGTCGATCGTTGTCGCAATGAGTGCGGCTGGCCCGATTGCGCTTGGTATCGAAGAGGTCGTCGGCGTTCGCCGCGTCGCTGCGAAGGAACTCGGCGCGGTTCTCGCGGATGCAGAATCCGACGTGGTAACGGGTGCGGCGCTCCTCGGCGGTGACCAGGTGGTGCTCCTTGTCGATCCGACACGCCTCGCCGAGAAGCAGCGCCACGTGGCGGTAGATTCGCCTGGATCCCCATCGGCCCGGATTCTCATCGTGGACGACTCGGTCGGCGTCCAGCAGGTCGTGTCATCTGCGCTGGCAACCAGTGGATTCATCACCTCCGTTGCTGCAAGCGTGGCCGACGCTCTGAGCGCCCTTCACGATGGATCGATCGACGCAGTGGTAGTTGACTTTTCGATGCCGCGGGCCGACGGAGTTGCACTCGCACACATGGTGCGGCAACGCCACGGCGACTTGCCGATCGTGATGCTCTCCGGCGTTGCCGAAGGCGAGGATGTCGACCGAGCCCGCGAGGCCGGCGTCGATGCCTTCTTCGACAAAGCTGACTTCCGCGAAGGTGGCCTTGCTGAGAAGCTACGCGAGTTGATCGCCAGCCATCGCTCCAAGGAACAGACGGCGTAGGACTACGCACAAAGCACACCTCTGTAATTCGTTCACGCGGCACCGGTACACTCCGGATCCCGATGCCCGACTCCCCCCTTCTCGAAGACCTGAACCCATCGCAGCGCCACGCCGTCGCGGCCACTGACGGACCGGTGCTCGTGGTGGCGGGAGCCGGGTCCGGCAAGACCCGAGTCCTGACATACCGCATCGGCCATCTGATCCGAGACCTTGGCGTATCCCCGTATTCAATCCTCGCCATCACGTTCACGAACAAGGCCGCGGGCGAGATGAAAGAACGCGTCGCCAACCTTGTCGGAAGAGTCGCGGATGGGATGTGGGTCTCGACATTCCACAGTGCGTGCGTACGGATTCTCAGGAGAGAAGCCCCGCGCCTGGGGTATCGGTCGTCCTTCTCTATCTACGACGATGCCGACTCCGTCCGGCTCGTAACGATGTGCATCCGGGATCTGGATCTCGACCCGAAACGTTTCCCACCGAAAGTGATTCGGGCTGCCATATCGAACGCCAAGAACGAACTCATCGACTACGAGACCTACGGAGCGAACGGCGAAGGGTTCTATCACGAGAAGGTCTCAGATATCTACCGCCTCTACCAGCAACGCCTCGTTGAAGCGTCCGCCGTCGACTTCGACGACATCCTGGTTCTCACGGTGGACATCTTTCGGGCATTTCCTGAGGTCCTCACCCAGTACCAGCAGCGGTTCCAATACATTCTGGTCGACGAGTACCAGGACACGAACCACGCCCAATACATGCTCGTCAAGCTCCTTGCTGCCGCTCATCGCAATATCTTCGTGGTCGGAGACGCCGACCAGTCGGTGTATGCGTTTCGTGGTGCAGACATGCGGAACATCCTCGATTTCGAGAAGGACTACGACGACGCCACGATCGTGCTCCTGGAACAGAACTACCGCTCGACGCAGACGATCCTCGACGCCGCCAACGCCGTCATCCGCCACAACGAGTCGCGGAAGCCCAAGCGGCTCTGGACGGATGAGGGTGCAGGTGAACTGATCGCTGCCTATGAGGCACGAGACGAGCAGGACGAGGCAGCATTCGTCGCGGATCGAATACGGGAACTTGAATCCGATGGAACGGCACTGGCGGACATTGCAGTCTTCTATCGAACCAACGCCCAGAGCCGGGTCATCGAAGAAGTGTTCGTCCGGTACGGCGTTCCGTACCAAGTGGTCGGCGGCTTGAAGTACTACGACCGACGTGAGGTCAAGGACGCGATCGCCTATCTCCGAGGTGTCGTGAATCCGGACGATCAGGTCGCCCTAAAGCGCATCATCAACGTCCCGAAGCGGGCCATCGGGGACACGAGCGTCGCCCATGTTGACCGATTCGCAGAATCCGAAGGGATCGGCTTCTTCGACGCGCTGCGTCGCGTCGAAGAGAACGAGCGGCTCACGGCCCGAGCCCAGCGGTCGATTGAAGAGTTCGTCGCGCTCATGGACCACCTCGGCGAACGTGCCGCAGATGGACCGGCTGCGGCGATTGAGGCGGTCCTTGACGAGACCGGCTACCTCGACATGATTCGCTCTGATCGATCGATCGAGGCGATGGGGCGCGAAGAGAACCTCAAGGAACTCGCCTCGGCCGTGGCCGAGTTCGAGGAGGTCGGTCCGGCGTCGATGGGTCCATCCGAGTGGGCCGAACTCGATGCCATGGAGAAGATCGGGTTGTTCCTCGAGGCGATCAGTCTCGTTGCAGACATCGATTCCTACGAGGACCGCGACCAGGTCACGCTCATGACGCTCCACAACGCAAAGGGTCTCGAGTTTCCTGTGGTGTTCATCACAGGGATGGAGGATGGCGTGTTCCCCCATCTGCGATCGTTGGGGAACAAGGCCGAACTCGAGGAGGAGCGGCGCCTCTGCTACGTCGGCATCACCCGCGCTGAACAACGGCTGCACCTTACGAGGGCGTGGAGCCGCAATCTCTGGGGCCAGTCGCAGTACAACGGCCCGAGCCGGTTTCTCGGAGAGATCCCCGAACACCTCGTCACGTCCGTGAAACGGTCCCGGCACGCGGACCAACAACCGGTCTCGGTCTCTCGTGCCTCGGTGGGTGGAGAAGAGATCACAGTCGGAGACCGCGTGCGACACACACACTGGGGTGATGGTGTCGTGGTCGAGGTTGTCGGCCGGGGCGACGCCGCTGAAGCCACCGTCGCGTTCGAAGGCATGGGGGAGAAGAGGCTCCTTCTCGCATGGGCCCCGCTCGAGAAGGTGTGACGGCGGCCGCCTGACCTTCGAAATAGCCGCGGGGCGCGGCACGCTCCTGATTCTCCGAATAGCGGAGCCCTCTCGCAATGGAAGGCTCCGTCCTACCATTACATGGTGACCTCTGAATTACCGGTTCTCATCCAAGGAGGGATGGGAGCTGGAGTCTCCGACTGGCGTCTCGCGCGGGCTGTGTCCCGGGCCGGGCAGATAGGTGTTGTCTCAGGCACCGGCCTTGACGCCATCTACCTCCGCCGCCTCCAGGACGGCGACCCGGGGGGTCATATGCGCCGCGCCCTCGAAGCGTTCCCGATCGCAGGTGTTGCCGATCGTATCGTCGACACGTACTTCATCGAAGGCGGGAAGGGCCCGGAGGATCGCTTCAAGGCCAAGCCGATGCCTCGCATCAATCCGTCGAAGAAGCTCGACGAGATGATGGTCGTCGGCAACTTCGTCGAAGTCTTTCTGGCGAAGGAGGGCCACGATGGTGTGGTCGGGATCAACTACCTCGAGAAGATCCAGACGCCACACCTCGCATCGATCTACGGGGCGATGCTCGCCGGCGTCGACTACGTGCTGATGGGGGCCGGGATCCCGATGGCCATCCCGGGGATCCTGGATCGATTGAGCGAAGGATTGCCGGTCGAATACCGGCTGGATGTCAAGGGCGCCGAGCGCGGCGAGGTCTTCGCCATGGCCTTCGATCCCGCAAACATCGGCGACGGAAGCCTCCCGCCCGCGCCACGACCAGAGTTCCTCGCGATCGTCTCGTCCCACGTACTCGCCACCGCACTCGTGAGGAAGGCGAGCGGCCGAGTCGACGGTTTCGTCATCGAAGGTCCAACCGCCGGTGGGCACAACGCCCCACCCCGCGGGAAGATGGCGTTGAATGCGGCAGGCGAGCCCATCTACGGCGACCGCGACGTGCCCGACCTCGCGGTGTTTCGCCGCGCGCGGGCCCCGCCCCCGGCCGCGGGGGCGAGATCGGCCGGGACGCGGGGAACGACGATGC
>CBFDAN010000127.1:0-5838 GCA_965602815.1 uncultured bacterium | reverse complement strand
GCGTATCCGGCAAAGATACGAATAGCGATGAGGCTGAGCAGGGTTGCGATCGCAAGGCCGATCCCAAAGATCTGCACCGGTCGCCATCGTTCGCGGTCAATCAAGACGGCGAGTCCAAGGAGCAGGAGGGCCACGATCGGCAGCACCCACACGCCGGTATGGAACACGTTGATGAGGGTCCGCGGCCCGGCGAGCATCTCCGCTTGGACGAACGCGATCTCGCCAACGGAGGTCTCGATATCCGCGAAGAGGTCGATGCCCCGCTTGTCGAGTTCGTCGAGGACGAGCCCGGCTGTTCCCTCGAGGTCGAGGCCGACATCGCCGGAGGTGGGGTAGGCCGGATCGCCGTCGAGGATGCCGATGATGACCGAGTGCACCGTTTCGAGGCCCTCCGTCCAGACCCGCGCGAATGCATCCGAACTGACGAGACGAATCGTGGCATCGAACACGTTCTCCTCGACGAGGTCGAAGACATTCGGCGTGAGGAAGGCGAGACGATCCGGCAGCACCTCGGCCACTTTGGCCTCGGCTGTGCCGCTCACGCTCAGGACCTCAACCGTCTTGGTTGCGATCGCGGTCGACACGGCTGGATCCTGGGGGAGCGGGGCCAGCGATTCGACGAACTTGTCGTTGTTGAAGACCCTGTCGTGGAGCCAGAACGCGTCCACAGCCATTGTGGCGAGGACAACTGCGATCACGGCGATTGTGGTCGCGGCAATCACACGGCCACCGCCGGACTCTGAGTTGGTATCGACCGTGGTGTCCGACACGGGGTGTCTCCTTCAGTCGATCCTGCCGAGGGCTGCGGTGTATTCGGCGAATTCTCGAGCGGTGCCGAGCGAGCCACTGTCGATGATGGTGCGCACAACGCCAGCGGAATCGAGAACGAAACTCACGCGGTTCGCGACACCGACGGCTTCGTTGAAGGCTCCGTACTCCCTGGCCACCGTTCCGTGCGGCCAGAAGTCGGCGAGGACGGGGAACGTGAAGCCGTTCTCGTCGGACCACCTCTTGGCCACGGGGACGGCGTGGCATGTGATGACAACGACGTTGGCGTCGAGGTTGTTGAGTGCCGCGAGGTTGTCGCGAATCGCACACACCTCGCCGTCGCAGATGCCGGTGAACGGAAACGGGATGAACACGACCACCGTCTTCGTGCCCCTGAAGTCGTCCAGGTCGACCACGTTCTTGTCCTGGTTCCTGAGCGAGAACGCCGGAGCCGCAGAACCAACCTGAGCGGGCATGGTGTGTCTCCTTGAAGTGGGTGGTCAGAAACTTAGTCGGCGGCGGATGGACGGGAGACACGAGACATGAGACACGAGATCGGACACGGCTCGAGTCTCATCTCTCGATTCTCAAATCTCGAACTGGTCCATCATCACTCTCGCGGCCCAACCGACGGGGTCGGTCAGTTCAGCGAGCGTCGGGAGGTTCTCCGGCTGCTCCCACACACGTTCGAGTGCCTGGTCGGCCCAACGTTCTTCGATCTCGACGCAGAATGCGGCCGCGTCGGCGGCGCGGTATCGCTGGAGTTCGAGGCCGACGACTTGTTGGAGGTATTGCTCGGCCTGGTTCGGCTCAGAGCGTCTCCGGGCGTTGGCACTCTCGATTCGGTCGAGGTCGGGAAGCAGTTCCGATCCGGCCTTTCTCGTGATGAAGTCGCCGTAGCCCTCGATGAACGCGGTGCATGACTGGACTTCGGAGAGGCGATCCGGGTCGGAGGTGCCTTTCAGCAGGGCCGGGGCGGAGGCACCGTCCTCACCGAGGAGATCGCGAATGCGGTCCGGGTCGTCGAGGGCACCCATCTGCCCCATCAGGTCCGACATGTCGAGTTCGAGGGTGTCGAAGAAGGCGTCGACGACCGATACGAAGTGGCCGCGGAGCCACTCGACCTCCATCAAGCGCTGAAAGAGCATCTCGTGAATAGCGGCCCACAGCCGAATCTGCCGGGCATCCACTTCCGCCTCGTACGCAAACGCTTCGACGTTCGGAACGACCAGGTAGGGCTGATCGTGGTCGATCGCGGGGATCCCGGTGTCGAACTGGCCGAGAACGCGATGCGCCATGAACCCGACCATCGTTCCAGCCTGCATCCCGAGCAACGCCGGGCCGAGGGGTTGGAGCATCGCACCCATCTGCCCGAGCGATTCAGCACCGGGGATCCCAGCGAGACCACCGGCGAACTTCTCGGCGAGCGGCTCGACCAGAATGCGAAACGTCTGCTGGTTCTCGAGCGCCCACGTCGTGCGATCGGTGGGATTCAGATCTCCGGAAGACGGGGCCGGGAGATCCGCGGTCGCCTGGATTCGAAGTTCGGCCGCGTGGCCGAGCTCTCTGTACTCGTCGGCGAGATCGGGCTCGATCGGTTCACGCTCACCCGCGAGGTTCTTTGTCAGTTCCCTTGCGAGTTTCCAGTTGACGGGTCCCGACGACTGGAAGAGGCGGAAGAGCTGCGCGAACAGATCATCACCATCGCCGCTGAGGGGGAGATCACCCGTCACCGGGGGTCCCTTCATCCGTCGGCGGTGGCGAGTCCTGAGGACGTTCATCGAGAATGACTGCCGCTGTGACCGGCGAGCCGTCCCGATTCGCCGTTACCAGAACCTCATCACCGACGTGAAAAAGGCGAAGCTCGACGACGAGGTCTTCCATCGTACGGATCCGCACGCCTTCGACCTCCACGATTGTGTCCCCCGGCAAGAAGCCCGCATCGCCGGCTGCCGAATACTCCTCCCAGAGTTCGGAGATTTCGGCGCCTCCCGGCATGAGCGCTCCGTCTGCTGCATCGATGACATGGTCGGTTCCGACGATGCCAATGAAGGAGTGTTCGACGGTGCCGGTCTCGATGATCTCTTTCGTGACGCGCTGCACGAGTTCAACCGGTATCGCATACCCGATGCCCTCGGCCCCGGCCTGGCTGACCCCGATGGCTGCAGTTATGCCGATGAGGGTGCCGTTCTCGTCGACCAGTGCCCCACCACTCGAGCCGGAGGTGATGGGTGCGTCGGTCTGGAGCATGCCGTAGAGAGCCGTTGAGTCGTTGAAGGCAACCGTTCGCGAGAGCGCTGAGATGACGCCGACGGTGAGTGATGCCCCGCCGTCCTGCCCCAGCGGATTTCCGACGGCGACGGCCATTCGGCCAATGGCCAGGTCATCGGTGGATCCGAAGTCGATAGGTGTGAGTTCGTCGATGTCGACCCATAGGACGGCAAGGTCGGTGTAGGCGTCGGAACCGATGATCTCCGCGTCGTAGGTTCGGCCATCCTGGAGGACGATCCGGCTTGTCGTGGCGCCGTCGATCACGTGGTGATTCGTGACGATGTACCCGTCGTCGAGAATCACGCCGGACCCGGAGCCGGTGAGGGTGAGCGTGCCGGCCTCGAGGCTTCCGACTTCGACGGTGACAACCGATGGAACGACCTTGACGGCGATGGCCTCCGCCGCCCCTGCCCCGTTCGGGCCGGTGATGATTTCGGTGGTGACTTCTCGAACCACGGTGGTGGCGGCGGTACCGTCGACGGCTGGAGCGGCAACGTCGGTTGCATCATCCGAGAAGAGGCCGAGGAGGGCGAGGAGACCGACAACTGCGATCGCACCGACAACGGCGGAGATGAATGCGATGGCGCCGGTTGAGATGTGGTTGGTTTGCGCCGGCACCGGATTCGGCGGAGGAGTTGGCGCCGGCCGGGTCGTCGGCCCGGTCTCCGGACTCCACGGCCTCGTATAGGCCACATACGGTGGGTAGAGCTCGTCGGTTGGATCGGGCTCCGGCACTGAAGGTGCGTTTCCATGGGTAGTGTCGTCCACGGAGCCGATTGTATGCCCACAGACCATCTATCCCAGCCGCCAGATCTGATCGCTGTGTCCGCCGATGCGGTGGATCCGGCCGCCGTTGTCGCGGCTGTTGCGGCGCCCGATGCGGGGGCAGTCGTGCTGTTCGTTGGGACGGTGCGCGACCACTCCCCGGGTAGGGCCGGTGTGACCCACCTCGAGTATGAGACCTACGACGAGCAGGTCATCGACAAGATCGCCGAGGTCGTCGGCGAGGTTCGCGAGCGGTGGCCGGTGAGCAGGGTCGCAGCGATCCACCGGATCGGAGAATTGGGCGTCGGAGAAGTCTCGGTTGTTGTGGCCGTGTCTTCTCCGCACCGGAGCGATGCGTTCCCGGCCGGACGTTATCTGATCGACGAGATCAAAGCCAGGGCCCCGATTTGGAAGAAGGAACACTGGCAGGGCGGCGCGGAGTGGGTGCGGGAGGACCTCCATCACTCCTGACGCGGCGGAGGCCGCCAACCGCGAGGCGCTCGTCCTGCTGCTTGATGACCCGCTCCCGTACCTCGATCATCGGGATGCAGCGGTGCGACGCCTTGCGATCTCAGTGTGTGTCTCGTCAGGCCTGAGTGATGAGTCGATCACTGTGATCGGTCGCCTCGCCGGGGAAGACACCGACGGTGCGGTGCGGGCGATGGCGGCAGAGGCGCTTGGTGGTGCCGGGGAGCGAGGAGTTGTGGTGCTCGACACGGTGCGTTCGGACGACGATCCGAGAGGCCGTGGCTACGGGCTACGGGGAGCTGCGGCATCGGGGGGCGGTCCCGTGGCTGATCGACCTAGCCGCGGGCGATGCCGATCGTGCGAGTCGGGAGGCGGCGGTCGCTGCCCTCGGCGCTATTCGAGATGAAGCGGCCCTGCCGGTACTGCTTGAACTTGTCGCAAATGCGCCTCCTCAGATACGCAGGAGATCTGTCGTCGCTCTCACCGTATTCGACGATCCAGCGGTCGAAACGGCGATACGGGAGGCGGTCCGGGATCGCAATCCGTCGGTCCGCGAAGCGGCCGAGATGGTTGTCGGCCGACAGGCGGACTGAGCAGGAAAGGCCGCGTACCCAGGGTACGCGGCATGGCGCGAGCATGGTTCGGCTCAAATCTCTATTGTGGCTCGGGGCCGGAGAGCTGGAGGCGACGGGGCAGTGACGACCACGCTCGAACAGACGGGTCGACCCGACCTTTCGGGTGCATGTCGCACCGTTGCTCTTCTGGTCCGCGAACGGTCCCTCACATCTCCCGACGGCGTCGCCATGCGCGACAAACGATTCGGGATCTGGCAAGAGCGGACGTGGGCCGAGCTCTGGGAAGAGATCGTCCTCGTGGCGCACGGGCTGCTTGCCCTCGGCGTCCGCCGCGGCGATGTTGTGTCCATCCACTCCGAAGACCGTCCCGAGTGGGTGATCTTCGACCTCGCGGCCATCGCCATTCGAGCGATGTCGACCGGGCTGTACCCGACGAATCCCACTGCGGAGGTGAAGTACCTCGTCAACGACTCCGGAGCGCGCGTCCATCTCGCCGAAGACCAGGAGCAGGTCGACAAAGTCGTCGAGTCCGGCCGTGATGCCTTCCCGAACGTTAAAACAATCATCTACCTCGAACCTCGGGGGCTTCGGTCATACGATGACGACCGCCTGCTGTTCTGGGACGACTTCATCGAACTCGGCCGAACCCACCGGGAGCAGCACCCCGGGACCGTGGCGGAGGCGATGGCTGAAGCTGAACCAGACGACATCGTCACCCTCGTCTACACCTCCGGCACAACCGGACCCCCGAAAGGGGCGATGCTGACCAACGCGAACGCGACGTTCGCCATCGACAACCTCATTCTCGCCAAGGATCGGACGCCCGACGGCAGAATCCCGGGTCCACGCGACCTGATCCTCACGTACCTGCCGCTCGGCCACGTCGCTGAGCGCATCATGTCGACCTGGACAATGTGCTCGTCAGGGGCGATTCTTAACTTCGCCGAGTCGATCGAGACCGTGCAGATCAACCTCCAGGAAGTCCAGCCAA
>CBFDAN010000126.1:0-5925 GCA_965602815.1 uncultured bacterium | reverse complement strand
GCCGGAATCCGCGACGTGTTGCGTCACGCGCCGGACCTGGCGTTGGAGCATCTCCAGGACGTATTGCGTGTCGATCGAGCCGTGCAGGCAGCACGCGAAGCCCAGGACGATTTCCGACACTGGACTGCGATCGAACGAGCAGAACTGCTTCACCGGATCGCCGAGGCGGTGTCCGACAACATCGACGACATCGCCAGGATCCAGACCCTGGAGCAAGGCAAGCCGTACTACGAAGAGTCGCTTGCCGACATCGCAGAGGCCAACCAGTACTTCCTGAACGCCGCCGAGGATGTGAAACGCCTCACAGGGAGCGTCATCCCGACCTCCGACCGCAACAAGCGCATGTTCACGTTTCATCGCCCAATCGGCGTCTGGGCCGCGATCACCCCCTGGAACTTCCCCGTGACGATCCCCCTCGAGTACATCGGCCCTGGACTCGCGGCAGGCAACGCCGTCATCGCTAAACCCCCGGAGTTCACATCGTGGGGGCTCCTCAAGCTCGCCGAAGCGTTCGACGCCGCCGAAGTGCCAAAAGGCCTCGTCTCGATCATCCCGGGTGACGGCGAAATTGGAGAAACCTTGGTGACCCACCCCGGCATCGACGCCATCGGCTTCACCGGCTCCTCGGCAACGGGAAGACGAATCCTCTCGCAGATGGGGATCAAGCGATCGGTCATGGAGATGTCGGGCAACGGCCCCACCATCGTCACGGACGACGCGAATCTCGAAGCCGCGGCGGAACTCGCCGTGTTCGGTGCGCGCTACAACGCCGGGCAGGTGTGCTGCGCAACGGAGAAGGTGATCGTCCTCGAGTCGGTGCACGACGAGTTCGTCGAGCGGGCGCTCAACCACGCATCGCAGATCGTCCTGGGCGATCCGTTCGACGAGGTCACGACGATGGGTCCGCTCAACAACGAACCGACCGCCCGCAAGATGGATCTCCACGTCGCCGACGCTCGCGAACGCGGGGCAAATGTGCTCACCGGTGGCCGTCGCGCCACGGGATTCCCAACCGACCTCTACTACGAGTTCACGATGATCGACGCAGTACCCGAGGATGCCTTGGTGTCTCGAGACGAGACATTCGGACCCGTCCTGCCGATCGTGACCGTGCAGGATGACGACGAAGCGATCGCCGTCACCGCCCGCGGCGACCTCGGCCTCCAAGCAGCCGTCTTCACGTCATCGATCGACAAGGCATTCTGGTACACGGACCGAATCCGATCCGGCACCGTCGTCATCAACGATTCAACCGACTTCTGGGAGACGTTCCAGCCGTTCGGGGGCGCGGCGGGCACTGCTTCAGGGTGGGGCAGAGGGACCATCGACGACTTCACCGACCTCCAGACCATGGTGATCGACGTAGCGAACGCGCGATGACAGCAGCAGTGAGCATCCGGGGAGTGACCAAACGTTTCGGCACCGACGTGACGGCCGTCGACGACGTGTCGCTCGACATCGTGGATGGTGAGTTCTTCTCGCTGCTCGGTCCTTCCGGATGCGGAAAGACGACAATGCTCCGAATGGTCGCCGGCCTCGAGTTCCCGACCGAGGGCAGCATCCAAGTGTTCGGCGAGGAGATGGCGCTGCGACCGCCGAACAAGCGCCCGATCAACACCGTTTTCCAGTCCTATGCACTCTTCCCCCACATGACCGTCGAGAAGAACGTTGCGTTCGGCCCCGAGATGCGCAGGGTGTCCAGGGACGAGATCGCAACCCAGGTTGCCGAGGCGATCGAAGCCGTACACCTGAAGGGGATGGAGCAGCGAAAGCCAAACCAGCTCTCCGGTGGCCAGCAACAGCGAGTGGCCCTCGCTCGAGCGCTCGTGAATCGACCGAAGGTGCTCCTGCTCGACGAACCGCTCGGAGCGCTCGACCTCAAGCTGCGTCAGGCTATGCAGATCGAACTCAAGGACATTCAATCCGAGGTCGGGATCACCTTCGTCTATGTCACCCACGACCAGGAAGAAGCTCTGACAATGTCCGATCGGATCGGCGTGATGGACGACGGCAAGCTCCTCCAAGTTGGGGCGCCGGAAGACATATACGAAAACCCGGTCAGTCGTTTCGTTGCCGAGTTCATCGGCGAGACCAACTTCATCGACGGCACCGTCACCGATGACCGTCGCATTCGGATCGGCGACGGAGAGCTCGTCTATGCCCGTTGTGATGCGCCGGCCGGTACCGACGTCACGCTGACCCTCCGCCCCGAGAAGATCCAGATTCACGCGCCTGGTGACGCGAACATCCCAGCCGAGAGGAATCAACTCCCGGCGAGTGTTGCCCGGCAGCTGTACTTCGGTGAGTCGATCTACTACGAGCTCGAGATCCCCGGTGGGGAATTGGTTGACGCCCGGCTCGAGAACATCCCGTCCCTTCGCCGCTGGGTCGTCGGTGATGGCGTGACGATGAGCTTCCATCGGGAGGCTGCGGAAGCGCTCACCTCATGACGATGCTCGAGGACCCCCCGCCGGAGGTAGCAACACCCGATCTCGAGAAGAAGGCAGAGCGGGCCGAGGGGTGGCGAGGGTTCTTCACCGCGCTGCCCACCTACACCTATCTCGTCGTCTTCTTCGTTCTGCCGCTCATCATCATCGTCATATTCTCGTTCACCGAGCGGAGCCGCACCGGTAAGCCGGTCCTCGGAGAGTGGACGCTCGATTGGTGGATCAAGCTCGGCGAACCCCTCGTCCGGACGGTCGCCGTTCGCAGCCTCTGGTTGGCGTTCCTCAACACGCTGTTCTGCCTCTTGCTCGGCTATCCATTCGCGTACTGGATCGCCACGCGCAAGCGGGCAATGACCCGCAACTTCCTCCTCGTGCTCGTCCTCATCCCGTTCTGGTCGAACTTCCTCGTGCGCACCTATGCCTGGCGAACGCTTCTCGACTCGAACGGGCTCATCACGGAGATCGGCGAATGGACCGGGCTCTGGGGCAAGATGCTCTTCACGGAGCCTGCCGTCTTCCTCGGCCTCCTGTACGGCTACCTGCCGTTCATGGTCCTCCCCCTCTACGCAGCCATCGAACACCTCGATTGGAACCTCGTCGAGGCGGCTCGCGATCTCTACGCCGGTGCGTGGAAGGCGTTCGTCAAGGTGACGCTGCCGCTCTCGAGACCCGGCATCATCGCGGGGTCCATCCTCGTGTTCATCCCCAGCCTCGGCGCCTACGTGACGCCCGACCTGCTCGGCGGAGCGAAGACCACACTTCTGGGCAACTACATTGTTACTCAGTTCAAGGCGGGGAGGAACTGGCCGTTCGGCGCGACCCTTTCAGTGACCATCCTCGCGGTGATGATGGTCGCGACCGTCATCTACTTCCGAAAGGGAGGGCGGACGTTATGAGTGTGCAACAAGGAACCGCTCATCGCCCATGGGTGGACCGGCTTCTCGGCGTCAGTGGCTGGCTGATCTTCGGATTCCTCTACCTGCCGATCCTCATCCTCGTGATCTACTCGTTCTCGGATAGCCGCACTGTCGGCGTCTGGGGTGGGTTCACGTGGAAATGGTACGACCGGATGATCAACAACCCCGAAATGATGAACGCCCTCTGGAACTCGCTGAAGGTCGCTCTTGTCTCAACGGCGGTTGCCACCGTGCTCGGGACGATGGCAGGGATTGCCCTCGATCGATACCGGAAGTGGTTGGGCAAGCAGGCGTTCGATGTCATCCTCTACCTCCCCGTCATCATCCCCGAGGTGACGATGGGAGCCATGCTCCTCATCTGGTTCACGCAGGTGCTCCCGATCAACCTCAGCATCTGGACCATCATTCTCGGTCACATCGCCTTCTCAGCCTCGTTTGTCGCGATCGTCGTTCGAGCACGGCTCGCGAACCTCGACGGCTCGCTCGAAGAAGCGGCGATGGATCTCTACGCGAACCGGTGGACAACATTCCGGCGGATCACGCTCCCGCTCATCTTGCCCGGTGTGTTGGGTGGTGCACTGCTCGCCCTCACCCTCTCCCTCGATGATGTGATCATTACCGAGTTTGTGCAGGGACCGGGAGCGAACCTCTTGCCCGTGTACGTGTTCGGCCTGATCAGGAGGCAGGTCACGCCGGAAATCAATGCTGTATCGACACTCATGCTGGCGATCTCGATGGTGCTCGTCTTCATCTCCCTGGGATTCCAGGCGACATCGGGGATGGGCAGAAGCAACAAGGAGGAATAGAAGATGAAGCGACTACTGATTCTGCTTGCGGTTGTGGCGATGCTCGCCGCAGCGTGCAGCAGCGACTCAGACGACGAGACAACAACAACCGCGGCAGCAACGACCGACGAGACAACAACAACCGCGGCAGCGGCCGCTGATAGCGATCTCCAGGCCAAGGTTGACGCGTGTGAACCCGGGCAAACCGACGGTGACTTGAATTTCTACAACTGGACGGAGTACATCCCGTACGGATCCGCTGCCGAGGACTACGAGGTGACCGACCTCGTCGCATTGTTCGAGGAGACATACGGCGTCAAGATCATCCAGACGTTCTACGAGGACAACGAGACGATGCTTGCACAGATCGAGGCAGGCGGGGCCCCCTACGACTTGATCGTGCCGTCCGACTACATGGTCTCGACCATGGCGGACCCGGAAGTCGCTCTGCTGGCCAAGTTGAACAAGGCTGCGATCCCGAATCTCGTGAATGTCGATCCGCTGTTCAGCGGAATGCCGTTCGATCCGACGGACGACTACTCAGTGCCCTACCAGGCCGGGACCAGCGGCCTCGGCTTCGCGTATGAATACGTCGATGACACAGAGGGTATCTCGTGGGGTCTCGTCTTCGATCCGGAGATGAGCGAACCGTATGCCGGTCTGGTCTCGATGCTCAACGACGAGCGCGAGACCCTCGGCGCAGCGCTCAAGTACCTCGGCTACTCGGTCAACACAACCGACCAGGGTCAACTCGACGAGGCAACCGCAATCCTCGCCGCAGCCAACGACCGGATCGCTGCATACGACTCGGCGGCCTTCGACGACCTGCTCGTTTCAGGAGAGACAGTGGTAGCCCACGGTTGGAACGGCGGGTTCTTCGGTTCGTTCGACGAGATATCGACGGAGGACTACGACGCTTATGAGGACTTCGGCTATGCCGTCCCCATGGAGGGCGGCATCATCTGGGTCGACCTCATGGCGATCCCCGTGACGGCGGAACATCCGTGTACCGCACTCACGTTCATCAACTTCATCCTCGACCCCGAGGTCGGCGGCGAGTTGACGAACTACACCTACTACATGAGCCCGAACCTGGCCTCATACGAGTACATCGATCCCGAGATCCTCGAAGACCCGGCGATCTTCCCGACCGCCGAGACGATGGCGAAGCTCGAGTTCATCGCTGATGTCGGAGACTTCTCTCTCAACTACGCGGACGCGTTCGCTCAGGCGAAGGGCTAGTCGAAGACGAACGGGGCGGGGGCGGCGGTAGCTGTCCCCGCTTCGCGAGTGGTAGCAAGTAGCAAGACCCGAGACGCTAGATCCGGGACTCGAGTCTCGTGTCTCATGTCTCGTATCTCGCATCTCGTGTCTCTGTCCTGCTTCCTGCCCGTCTCAAACGGATCGGCCGGACCGACTCTGTAGCATCTGGATATGGGCATCGCATTCCTTGGTGGACACATTCATGGGCATCCGGAGGCATCCGCTGTCCTCGTCGAGGGGGGATCGATCGCTGCGATTGGTTCGGACGAACTGGCGCTCACCGTCGATGACGTCATCGAGCTTCGCGGGCGCCGACTCCTCCCGGGTTTCCAGGACTCCCATGTTCATCCCTCGATGGCCGGTCTCGAACTCGTCACCTGCCACCTCCTCGAGACCCGGCACACCGAACAGGCCTACCTAAACGAGATCCGCGCCTACGCGGATCGGTCCGACGCGCCGTGGATCACGGGCGCCGGCTGGTCCATGGAGGCCTTTGGCCGCGGCATTCCCACG
>CBFDAN010000125.1:0-5936 GCA_965602815.1 uncultured bacterium | reverse complement strand
AGGTCCATCACTCTGCAATACCAATCGACTTGCCCGGCAAGATCCTCAGTGAACTGCGTAACGCCGAACATCTGGAGGCCGGGGATTCCGAATGGACGGAATTCGACATCCGGCGTCTTGAAGTCGCCGACGTACTCCATGATCTCGATCCAGCGGCCCTCGGGATCCTTGGCCACGAATCCGTTGTAGACGCCGAATTCGGTGTAGTCCTGGGCCGGTTCACACCCATTCGCTCGCAAGTGGTCGTAGGAGGCCTTTGCGCTATCAACGATCCAGCAGATGTGATTGAGACCGCTGCCGTGCCGTTCCGCCCAGTTGCGCTCGTACTCGAATTGGAACGGCGGCGATTCCAGCTGTACCTGAAACGCCGATCCGCAGGCGAGGAAGGTGTAGTCCACGTGACCCTCGTCGGTCAGATGGAACTCTTCCCCACCCCAGTAGTACTGAGGGATTGCGTGGTACCACTTCAGCCAGGTCCACATGTTCGTGCGGGGTTCACCGTCGTAGATGCACACGTGGTGCAGGCGGTACGTTGGAGCGGTCATGTCTTCTCCTCAGATTTGACGGGGGGACGCTGCCAGAACTCGACTGCGTTGCCGTCCGGGTCTCGGCAATACACGAACGGTCCGTCTCCGATGTCGCGGGGCGTCGAGTGGACGGGGACGCCTTGTTCCTCGAGCCGTAGGAAGAGGGCGCTCACGTCGTCGACGAGGAGACACAAATGGTTGATGCCGATATCTGTGACCGAGTGCGCGGGATCTACCGGCTCGGGACGCGGGTTGGAGAACTTGAACAACTCAAGGTGGATGTCGCCGAGCCGCAGCATTGCCATTCTCCCGCTCGAGTCCACGAGAGCGAGCGCCGCATCAACGTCGGTGAAACCGGGCTGCCAGTCGAACTCCGCAATCTTCTCAAACCCGAAGGTGTCTATGTAGAACGACACGAGTCGGTCGAGATCAAGCGTCGAAATCCCCACATGGTGGATCCCCGTGATACCCAGGTCTCGAGTTGCCGAGGAGGCGTCATTGGGGTGCGCGGCACTACTCATGACGAAGCGAACAGCTCCTCCCACGGCCAGTCCAGCTCGAGCGGCAGGCTGCCGTCGGCCATCGCCGCGTCCATTCGGTCGCGAATGGTCCCGAAGATGAGCGGATGGGTGAAGATCCAGAAACGGCCTTCGGCAATGCCGTCGATGGCAATAGCACCAGCCTTGTCGGGGTCCATTCCGGCATTGAGGAGTCCGTGCACCTCGGTTCGCACCTCATCGTCGTCCCCGAGCGACCGGAGCATGAGATCGGTGGCAATCGGTCCGGGATTGAGGACTGAGGCGGTGACCGACGAGTCCATCTCGCGGAGATCCAACGCGACGCTTTCCATGAGCGCGGCAACGCCGTGCTTCGCGACGTTGTACGGCGCTTGCATCGCGTCTCCTCGCCACGCATTGGCAGATGCCGTCGCATTCAGGTGCCCGAAGCCCTGCTCGAGCATCATCGGGAGGAACGCGCGGACACCGTAGAAGACTGCGTTGAGGTCGATGTCTATGACCCGATGCCAGTCTTCCAGCGTGATCTCATGGATCGGCGTCACGAGCGTGATGCCCGCGTTGTTGCAGACCACATCGACCCGGCCGAACTCGGCGACGGTGTCCTCCGCAAGAGCAACAAGCGCCGCCGGATCGGTGACGTCGACCACACGGTGGCTGACGCGATGACCGTCGTCGGTCAAGGTCTGCACAGATGCCGCGAGCCGCTCCTCATCGACATCGGCCATCATCACTGCCATGCCGCGTGCCGCTGCTGCGCGGCACATGCCGAGCCCGATCCCCCCGGCAGCGCCGGTTACGACCGCTACCCCTCCGTCACCAAGCTTGATCATGTTGGGTTCCTTCCAATTGCCGTCAAAGCAGCATCAACGCGGGTTCTTCGATCACTTCAACGATGGCGTTCAACACACCCATCACCTCGACTCCGTCCATCGCGCGATGGTCGAACGTGCCGGAGATCGCCATGACCGGCGCCGCCACGATCTCGCCGTCGCGAACCACCGGCTTCTCCATCGCCCGGCCGAACGAGACGATCCCTGTGGTGCCGGCCGGAATGACCTGGGTGGTGTGACGGCCGCGTAGGCCGCCGAGGTTCGAAATTGTGAACGTCTGATTGCCCATCTCGTCGGGAAGGACCTTGCGATCCTTGGCGCGAGCGGTGAGATCCATCACGGCGACGGCCAGTTCGGCGATGCTCATCTCGTCGGCGTCACGCACGATCGGCACCAGCAAACCTTCATCTGAGCCCACCGCGACCCCGATGTCGAAGTAGTGCTTCACCACGAGGTCGTCGCCGCCGATCTCAGCGTTCGCGACCGGGAACTGGCGGAGCGCCGGGATTACGGCGGCAATCAGCAGTGCGTCCACCGGCAGTTTGATGCCGAGCCGCTCAGACAACATCGCACGACCCGAGATGAAGCGTTCGGCGTCGGCTTCCACATGTGCGGAGATGTGGGGCACCGCCTGCCACTGCGCGGTCATGTGGGCGCCGATGGCCTTGCGGAGCTTCGACAGCGGGACTCGGTCAGACGGTCGCGCCGGAGACGCCGCTGCGGACGCGGCCGAGATCGTCGGCGACGATGCGCCGACCGCAATCACGCCTTCGATGTCCTTGCGCGTTATCCGACCACCGACGCCGGTCCCGGAGATGGTGGCCAAGTCGATGCCGTTCGCCCTGGCCAGTCGACGGACTAGCGGCATGGCGATTGGCCGCTCCATCCTCGTTGCCATCGAAGACGGGGCAGGGACAGGTTCACCGGTCACGGGACCCGGTGCATCGACGACGTTGGGTGCTGCTTCCGTCGGCGCTGCCGCTGACGCAATGTCCACATCGGCAGCGGCCGACTCACCAGCCTTGCCGATCACCACCAGCATGTCCCCGACGTTGACCGTGGACCCGACCGGACCCGCGAGCGACAGTACAACACCGCCGAACGGGACCGGTATCTCCACCACAGACTTCTCGGTTTCAACCTCACAGAGAACCTGGTCGACGCTGACGGCGTCCCCCACCGCCACATGCCACTCAATGATTTCGGCCTCTTGGAGGCCTGAGCCGATGTCCGGGAGCGTGAATTCCTTGCTCATCAGTCCACCATCACCCGACGAACCGCGTCGATGACATCCCCGGGCGCAATCTTTGAATAGGCCTCCAGCTTCGCCTGGCCCCACACCATGTCTGGATGACCAACGCGCACCGGAGGTGTCTCCAGCCGATCACCAGCTAGCTCGGCGACGGTCGCCACCACTTCGGCCCCGAAGCCGCCGAGCACCGGCGCTTCGTGGACGACGACGAGCCGTCCCGTCCTCGTGACGCTCGCCAGTACCGCAGGGCGATCCCAGGGTTTGAGTGTGCGGAGGTCGATCACTTCGGCATCGATCTGCGTGGCAGCGAGTTCCTCTGCGGCCCGTTCGGATACCCCGACCGCATTGCCGTACGCCACGATGGTTACGTCACTGCCGGGTCGTGCGATTCGAGCCTTCCCGATCGGGATGGTGTAGTGATCCACAGGTACGCCATCCTGCTTGACGAAGTACTGCACGACCGGCTCGAAGAAGACCACTGGATCGTCCGACTCGAGCGCCGCGGCCATCAAGCCCTTCGCGTCGCGCGGATTCGACGGGTACACAACAAAGAGGCCCGGCGTGTGGACGAACAGGTTCTCTGGGTTGTCAGAGTGGCCCTCGTAGCCCTCATGCCCACCGCCCCCGGGAAGCCGGATCACCATCGGCATCGTGAGCTTGCCACGAGTGCGCCACCGATATCTGGCGGCGTGGAACACGATCTGGTCGAACGCGGTGTAGCCGAGTCCGGCGAACTCGAGCTCGGCCACCGGCCGCATTCCGCCCATGGCCATGCCGACCGCACTCCCGAGAATGCCGACCTCCGAGAGCGGTGTGTCGATCAGTCGGTCCGCGCCGAACTCCTCGTACAGACCTGATGTAACTCGGAACACACCACCTTCGACGCCGACATCTTCGCCAAGCACAACCACGCGATCATCCTCGCGAAGCGCGTGGTCGATGGCGGAGCGAAGTGCCTCCACCATCGTCATCTTTGTCGTCTCACCGGTCGGGCCGTCACCTTCCGCCACCACGTAGCGGTCGACCGCTTCGAGGATCGTCTCCTCCTCGCCAGCCCGCCGATCAGCAGCAACCATCTGCTCTTCGAGGTGGGCAGGCATCGCCGAGTACACGTGGCGGTAGGGAGCATCGCGGCCCGGTAGGCCGAGCGACTCCAACTTGTCGATGGCGGACTCGACCTCGCCGGCCACCTCGGCGCGTACCTCCGACTCGAAGTCGGGCGGCACGAGATCTTTCGCCGCGAGGTAGGCGCCCATCCGGAGGAGCGGGTCTTTTGCCAGCCATTCGGTCTCTTCGTCGCGAGTGCGGTAGACCGGCTCGCCGTCGTACGTGGAGTGCGCCGAATAGCGATACATGACCGCTTCCACGAGCGTCGGCCCTCCGCCTGTTCGTGCTTTCTCGACGGCCTCGGCAAGCGCTTCGTGCACCGCGAGTGCATCCATGCCGTCCACCCGGACTCCCTCGAAGCCATAGGCGATCGCCTTCTGGGCAATGGTCTCCGATCGGGTTTGGCGCGCCAGAGGTGTCGACTGTGCGTACTGATTGTTCTGGCAATAGAAGACAACCGGGGCGTTCCATACGCCGGCGAAGTTCATGCCGGCATGAAAGTCACCCTCGGAAGTAGCACCGTCACCGAAGACCGCAAGCGCCACCGCGTCTTCGCCGAGATACCGCATCGCGTAGGCGAGGCCGGTGGCGTGGGGGATGTGGCTTCCGATGGTGGCATTGAGCGGAGTGATGCGCCGTTCGAGGGGATCCCATGTGAGATCAACTGCGTTGAAGAAGACGGCCAGCTCCTCGTCGATCGGAACACCGCGTGCAAGCCGGATCGGTTGTTCCCGATAGGCCGTGACGACCCAATCCTGAGGCGCAAGAACAAGACCAGCAGCAGCTGAGGCTTCCTGGCCTGACGATTGGTAGTAGGCGGGGACTCGACCGGTTCGCTGCAGGAGGAGTACTCGCTCGTCGAACTCGCGAGCAGCGATCATGGCCCGGTAGAGCTCGAGCAACTGAGAATCGTCCAACGAGGACGGAGTGCCAACCAGGTTTCCTTGCTCGTCGAGGGTCCGTTGCATGCAGGTCCTCTTTCAGATTTCGTGGGTCATTATAGTCTAATCAAACACAATTTCGTTTGTCGAGTCACAATCATAGCGATTTTCGTCGCAGTTGTTGCTACAGCCCTTCCATAAGTGCACCGTCGATCACGATCGATTCGCCGCTGATGTACGACGCGCCGCTCGAAGCGAGCCAGGCGACGGCGCGGCCCACTTCCGCTGCTTCCCCTCGCCTGCGCAGCGCAATCGTTTCGAGCGGAGCGAGAGACTCTTGTTCGACCGGATCGAGCCCGGGTTGTTGGGCGGCGAGTGCGATTCCGAGATCCGCCATGTCCGTCGCGATATCACCGGGGCAGATGGCAATCACCCTGATGCCGTCAGGTCCGAACTCCAATGCCAGCGTCTTCGTGAGTCCGATGAGGGCATGTTTGGTCGCGGTGTACGCGCCGTAATCGGGCAGCGCACGCAGACCCGAAGCCGACGAGTTGTTGATGATCACACCGCCACCGTTGGCCCGCATCGTCGGTACTACTGCCCGGCACATGAACACACAGCCCATCACATGTACGCCCCAGGAGTGCATCCAATCGTCGGTGCTCAGTTCCAAGAACGGTTTGACGCCAACCGGGGTACCGGCATTGTTGAAGAGCACGTCGATACGGCCGAACCGGTCGATCGCGGCTTCTACCCCTGCTCGAACTTCACTCTCGTCGGTGACATCGAGCACAAGAGCGAATCCGCTTCGACCCAATCCC
>CBFDAN010000124.1:0-5959 GCA_965602815.1 uncultured bacterium | reverse complement strand
GTGCGAGCTGCAGACCTCCGGCACCGACGAGCGGAAGCACCGCGATCGACAGAACGATGATCCCCATGCCGCCGAGCCACTGTGTTGTCGCACGCCAGAACAGAAGCCCACGTGCCACCTCCGAGAGGTCTTCGATCGTGGTTGCGCCGGTTGTCGTGAATCCGGATGTGCTCTCAAACATCGAATCGGTGAAGCTGAGCGATCCGCTGAGGACGTACGGAAGTGAGCCGAAGATGATGACCGTCACCCATGCCAGTGCAACACCGGCGAACGAGTCCTTCGGTCGAAGCCTCTCCGGGCGCCCCGCCGCGGCCACTATCAATCCTCCGGAGCCGGCGGTCACCAGCGCCGTCGCGCCGAGATGGAGGGCTGTTGATCCTTCCCGGTACATCAGCGAAACAACGATCGCAGGGATGGTTGCGAGCCCGCCGGCGACGAGCACCACGCCGACGATGTAGAGGATTCTTCGCGGCGTCGGCGCCGCGGCCCAGTTCAGCGTGCGAATCGCCACCGCCTACGTCCCGAAGAGTCGTTCGACGGTACCAACGGAATCGGGCGTGGCGAGCACAACGACTCGATCATGCGGCTCGAAACGCGTCGACCCTCGTGGAACGATCGCGGAGTCACCGCGGAGCACAGCCCCGATCACTGCTCCTACCGGGACGCCCAATTCACCGACCGAGACGCCAATCGCGGGTGCAGGCTCGACGATCTCGATCTCGAGCGCTTCAATCCCGCCGGTCATGAAGTCTGCAGCCGACACGATCGCCCCCCGCCGCACGAACCGCAGCACGGCGTTTGCAGCGGCGACCTTGGCGGAAACCCCGGCGTCAACACCAACCGCCGGCATCAGATCGAACAGCTCGACCCGATTGAACCGAGAGACCGTGGTTGATGCGCCGAGCCGACTGCCCATGAGGCTGGCAAGCATGTTGACAGCGTCGCTTCGCGTGAGAGCGAGGAGAGCGTCCCCCGCGCCAATTTCGAGGCCTTGCAGGACGCGTGGATCTGTTGGATCTGCCACAACAACATCGATCTTCGGATTTCTCGCCGCGATCTCATATGCCCGCGTCTGCTCCTCGTGTACGAGGAGCACCCTCCTCCCGGCTTTGCGCAATGCCGCTGCGCCCAGTTCGGCAACGCGGCCACCTCCGACGACGATCGCGCGTTCGATCTCCGTGGGTTGCGCTCCGATGAGCCTGCTGGCGCGATCGACGTCGTCACGTTCCACAACGAGGAGGATCTTGTCGAACGCCTCCACGACCGTCGCTCCCCTCCCCACCAGTGTCTGCTCGTCGCGCACGATCGAGGCGATGACGCAGTCCCAGCCGTCGAGCGAACGGCGCATGTCGGCCAGCGAGAGTCCCACAAGCGGAGAATTGGCCCGTACGATGCCGCCAAGCACGACAACGGCGCCTTCCCCGAATCGAAAGTAGTCGCTGAGGCCGGGGTGGGCGACGAGTGCCACGAGCTTGTCCGCTACGGCAGCCCGCGGATCAATGACCGCTTCGATCCCGAAACCAAGCACCACGTCCTGGAGTTCGACGTTCTCGATCCGAGCCACGGTTCTTTCACACCCAAGGGAGCGGGCCGACTGGCATGCGAGGACGTTTGCCCCATCATTGTCCGAGACGGCGAACAGTATGTCGGCATGTTCAACGCCCGCCCGCCGCAGGATGCTCGGATTCGCACCGTTTCCTTGGATCACCTGCGCATCGAGGCGGTCGCGAAGGAGTGAGGCACGGTGAGGATCTGCCTCGACGATCGCGACGTCCTCCCCCTCGGCGACGAGCCGCTCAGCGAGATGAGAACCATCGGCTCCTCCCCCAACGATCACAAACCGCATCGGTGCTACTCCCGGGCTGTCGCACGGCTGAGAGTAGCGGCGCGGTCAAGTCGCGTGATGTCCATCCTCGCTGATCCGCCGCGCACGATTCTCGAGGGTGATCGACGTTGCGATCCCGGCAGCCAGTCCCATCGCACTTCCCAGGACGACCGCCGAGATCAGCCGATCCAGTGCATACGGCAAGACGGTTGGAAGGATGGGGTGGATGAGCACGCCGACGCGCATGACACCCCACACAGCGAGGCCAACACTTCCAATGAGCACGATCTGTGTCGCGGCCCGACTCGAACGCCTCGCCTGGGTGAGAGCGAGAATGCCCAGGGCAACGATCACCGGAGGCCCGAGCAGATCAAGACCGTAGGTACGCCCCTCCGGTGGTTGCGCGGCCATCGAAGCGATTCCGGCAAGCAGCGCGGCCGCGGCGAGGGTGAGCAGGAGCACGGCCTGGGAGCGCGCGCTCAGACGCGTGGATGCTGCAGCGACGGCCACAAGAGTCGCGATCGACAGAGCAAACCAAGGCAACGCGGTCGTCGACGGTATCCACGTGAGAGTCCCCACAATCTTGCCCTCAGCTCCATCGGTCCGAAGAGGCAGCGTCCAATCGAAGATCTGCACGGTTCGGCCGCCATCCGATTCGAGCACGGCCGCCGGCGGCGTGGGGCTCATCCAGTGTGTCCGGTGGTCGTGCCAGCTGTAGGTACCGTCGGTCGACACCGTTTCCCACCGTGGAATGGCTCCTGCATCCGCTTCGACCGGCAACACCACATTCGCATATCGGTCGTCGTTCAAGTACTTCGCCGGCGACCGTTGATTCACGTATACCGAGCCGTCCGGGTCAAATCGGATGTACTCCTCTCCCTCGTATCCGAGCACTTCGAGCGTCAGGCCGGGTTCAGCCACCAATCGGACGAATGCGTCTCCACCGACGATTTCGACCTCGACCACTCCCGGGCCCTCGACGAACATGATCTGCGACCGATAGTTCGTCGGTGTTGCCGGATCAGCCAATGCGGGGGCCGTCGCGACAAGAACCATGGTGGCTGCTGCCAGCCCAACGATGAGGATGCGGCTCCTCCCGGCCATCAGCGCACCACGATGGTGACCTCACCGGAAGGATGCAGCGTGCAGATGCCTTCGATGATCCCCGCCGTCGAGAACGTCTGGACGATGCGCTGACCCGGTCCGACGATGTATGGGCCGACCTGATGTGTGGAGAAGTCATCGTTCTCGATGACGATTCGATCGCCGATGCCAACTTCTAGCCGCCGCGGGAAGAGCACGATCTCCTCCCCCGCGTCCATCTGGGCCTGGGTCCCTTCCGGGACACTGATCTCAATAGTCTGCGATGCGGCCGCTCGCGGGAGCAGATGCACAGCAATCGCAGCACCGACGCTCAACAGCGCCAGGAGGCCGGTGAGCCAAAACAGCAACGGAGTTGCTCGCACGGCCGCACGTAGGGTCATCGCAGGTGCATCTCCAAGTTCGCGCTCTCTCCTCCCCCGGCCTCCGATGCTGCGACGGTGACGCTGAACGTCCAGTCGCCGGAGAGCGGCAACACGGCATGGTAGGAGAGGAAGTGATTGGGTCCGGCTCTGAGCACGGGGACGTCCAGAGGGCCGACGTCCAGCCGTTGATGGTACGCAACCACCGATGTGAGCCCTAGCGGCGACCCTCGACCCGAAACATCGAACCCATACAAGTGCAGTTCGTTCACGCCCGATCTGGCCGGGTCCAGCGAGGCCTCGATTAGGAGGTCCCCGGTCCGCACGGCGCTGCTTGCTCCCGAACCTCGCACGTTCGACACGATGGGAACGGCGACGACGAGAGCGACTACCAGCGAAATGCCGACCGCAAAGGGACGACCGGACTCGATCGACAACCACAGCGCTGCTGCGGTTGCTAGACCGATGCACATCAGCGGCCACGGGAGGCGCACCAACCATCCGAGTCCGACGCCAACCCAGAGCACCCCCACCGCTGCCACGGCCACCCCACCCGCCGCAATCCATCGGGACCTCGCCGAACGGCCGAGCATGAGGACGAACGGCATCACGCCCATCAGGAGAGCCGCAGTCAGCCACGCCCTGCCGGGGTCCGAAGCAGCCGAGGATGGGACCGTCGCCAGGTCGACGAGATCGAGGAGGGATCCGTCGGACGGCACTCCGTACGTTGCCGATGCGACGAACGCCCCGGCCCCGGTCGTCAGAGCCGCAATACCGACGATACGTGTCGGCGGGTCGGACGCTGCACGTCCAACCCAGCCGACGGTAACGATCACGAGAGCGACCACGCCCAGAGCCGCGATGGCTGCGGTGATCACCCTCAGGCCACCGAGAGCCCCGCTCGCGCCTGCAACTTCGCGATCAACGGCGATGCTGCTACTGCCCCGGGAGTCGACAAGGAAGACGTACGCCCCGGCGATAGCAGCGCCCGTCGCATCCTTGCCCTTCCAGTCGACGAGGTAACTCCCGGGCCGGTTCGCGTCAACCGGAGCAACGGCGAGCGTTCCCTCGACCTCAGCATCGGAGACCGAGACCAGACCGTCGTCCATGAAGAGTCGGACGCGAACGGCGGAGACCGGGTCTCTGAAGCCGAGCGAGATCTCTTCGGGCGGGCGTACAACCACCGCGCCAGCAGCCGGTGACGAATCGATCAGAGGCTCTGATAGGTCCTGTGCCGACGCCGCCGCGGCGCCTACAACGATTTGCCCGGCCGCCAGGACGACGAAGAGGAGCCGGAAGATCATTCGTATCGTTCGTTCAGGATGCTCTCGAGCGTGTCGGCGGTGAGCTTGGGGTCCCGATCGGCGCTGAACCCAAGTTCCCAGATGATCAGACCGCGATCGTCGACGACGTAGACCGTCGCAGAATGACCGACCTCGTAACTGGTGTCGCCGGGTTCGTGGTCCTCGACCTCGTACAGAACCCCGAATACTTCGGCAGACTCTGCGAGATTCGCCGCATCAGGCGCGAGCAGACCATGGTTCCGGTCGACGAACACATCGAGATACGTCGAGATCGCGGTTCCTGCGTCTCGGTCGGGATCGACGCTCACCATCCCGACAGAGATCCGCTCAGCGTCATCCTTCGGCATGGCATCGAGTGCATTCGAGAGCTCGGCAAGCGTGGTCGGACAGACATCTGGGCACGACAGGTATCCGAAGTACATGAGCAGGAGTTCTCCCTCGGGTGCGACGGGCGCAAACGCCTCGCCATCGGGGCCCCCCGAGTAGTCGATGAACTCGGTCCGGGAAACGTCTGGACTTGGGGTCCGGTTGTACCCGACGCGGTCCTCAGGGCCCATCGTCGACCCGGAGCACGATACGCCGACTAGCGCGACCGCCAGAGCTAGGACGACCAGCCGAGAATTCAAGGCCTAACCCTCGCTGCCCGGCAATTCGGCCGTCTTGACCGGAGCGGTGATCTCCTTGGTACAAGCGTCCGTGAATGTGAGCGTGAAGGTTTTCTCGTCGCCGACCGCAAGCGGTTGTTGGATATTGATGGCCATCACGTGAAGCCCCCCGGGTTCCAGTTTTGTCGTCGTTGAGGGCGCGACCGGGATCTCTTGGCCTGGTACCTTTTCCATGACCATCTGGCCCTCAACCATCATCGATTCATGCAGCTCATAGGTTGCTGCGAAGTCGGATGAAGCCCCCGTCAGGTAAACTGTCTCGTTCCCGTCGTTCGTGATGTCCATGTAGAGCGCCGTGTTGGCTGCGGGGGGTAGCCGCACCCAGGCGTTCTCGATCTTCACGGCGCCGCATGAGTCGTCGCTTGAAGAGGAACAGGCCGTTCCAACGAGACTCATCGCGACGACGATGACGGCAGCCAACATGGATCGATTCTTCATGTGGTCCTCCGAGAGGTGATATCGGTGCGAACACTCGGTGCCGCAATGTTAGTGACGGGGCTTCGATGCATTTTCGGGTGCCGGTAGCCTGGTTCCATGAGCGAAGACATCCCAGCGCGCGAGGTCGGGGTCGGTCCACACCCCAAACCCTGGCCGGATGATCCGCGCTTGGATTCCGAGTTGTTGGCCTCCGGTGACCGCCGCAATGTGGTTGACTCGTATCGCTATTGGGCCACGGAGTCGATAGTCGCCGACCTCGACCGG
>CBFDAN010000123.1:0-5964 GCA_965602815.1 uncultured bacterium | reverse complement strand
CGTTACCGGTGCCCACCTAGGTTCGGTCGAAGTGTCGGGGGACACAGTCGCGGCCGCCATCGACGAACTGCCACTCGTCGCCGTGCTCGGTGCATACGGGGAAGGCGTCACGATTGTTCGAGATGCCGCCGAATTGAAGGTCAAGGAGAGCGACCGGACTCGCAGCACGGCGGCCATGATCCGGTCACTCGGCGGGGGAGCCGAGGCGACCGAGGATGGCTTCGAAGTGCTGGGCGCCGGATTCCTCGACGGCGGTTCGGTCGACGCAGCCGGGGATCATCGGATTGCAATGGCGGGAGCGGTCGCGGCTACCGCAGCACAGGGTGCCGTCACTATCATCGGGGCGTCGATCGCCGGCGTATCCTGGCCCTCGTTCTACGAGACGCTGGAGGCTATGTGGTCATCGCAATAGACGGACCGGGAGGGGTTGGCAAGTCGACGGTATCGAACCGTGTCGCGGCCGCACTTGGGTGTCCCCATCTCGATACCGGCTCGACATATCGAGCTGCGGGCCTCCTTGCCCTGCGAAACGCTAGCGATCTCACAGACGCCGAGGCCGTCGTCGATGCCATCCGCGACGCCGATATCACAATCGAGCGGGGGGTCGTGGTCGTCGATGGAATGGACGTGACGGAGGAGCTCCGCACAGACGAGGTAACCACGGCATCCAGCACGGTAGCCGGGTACCCGGCGGTGCGAACCGGCATCGTGGCGCTGCAGCGATCGTGGGTTGCGGATCACGGTGCCTGTGCTGTCGTCGAAGGTCGCGACATCGGAACAGTGGTGTTCCCCGACGCTCCGGTGAAGATCTACCTCACCGCGCCGCCAGCTGTGCGCGCTGCCCGTCGATCGAACGATTCGGAAGCAGAGAGCAAGACGGTCGGCCAGATCGAAGCCGAACTGGCAGAGCGAGACCACGCAGACTCAACCCGCGCTGCGTCGCCACTTCGCCCGGCGGAAGACGCGATCGTCGTCGATACCAGCGACCTGGGCATTGATGAAGTTGTCGATGTGGTTCTCGAAGTAGTTGAACAGGCGGTAGCGAACCTTCGGTGTGGAGGCTGAGGGGAAGCTGCCGTCGACCGGCTTCCATCCCCGAGCTCCGAGTTCGAGGACGACCGGATGTCACCTGCCGGCTCCTCGGCTCCTCCGCGACCGGCGAAGGGTCGCGCTACACCCCGAGTAGCGCCAACGCTTCGCTTGCATCCCAACCTCGGTCGTCCTCTATCGGGCCGTGTGCCCCCGGGTTCGGAGCCGCAAACGCGCCCTCCACGAGCGCCTGGACTGTCTTGACGAACGCACGCAGCCTCGGCGGAAGGGGGAAGTACTCGTCTTCGTCGGTGACCCGGACGATCTCGACCGTGCCCCCGGGAGCGACGGCGTCGATCACGGCGCGAACCCGCTGGTCGGGAGCCGAGGCTCCGGCCGTCACCCCGGCGATGTCGTCGCCGGCGAACCAAGTGGGGTCGACGTCTTCGGGACCGTCGACGCGATGTGCCCGCACGCCGGCCATACGAGCCACACGCACCAATGCTTGGGTGTTCGATGAGTTCTCGGACCCGACCACGAGGATGACCGATGCGGACTCTGCAAGGCGCAGAATCGCCGTCTGTCGATTGGTCGTCGCGTAGCAGAGATCGCTCTTCCGCGCCGTCTGAAGCGAGGGGTAGCGTTCCCCGGCGTCGGCAAGGATGCCTTCCCACTCGAACAGCCCGAGGGTCGTCTGGGCGAGTAGAGCGACCTTGCCTGGGTCGTTGGGTTCGAACGCTCCGAGGCCTGCAACGGGATCCACGAGTGTTGCAGCACCCGGAGCTTCGGCGATCGCACCGATTGCCTCGTCGTGCCCTTCGTGCCCAACGTAGATGATGTTGTATCCCTGATCCGACATACGACGCATTTCGTGGTGGACCTTGGTAACGAGCGGACAGACTGCATCGATCGTGACGGCAGAACGGCTCTCGGCCGCCGCGACCACTTCGGGAGCGGATCCGTGAGCGGAGAGCATGACGGGCCGGCCGTTGGGTACTTCCGCTACGTCGTCAACGAAGACCACACCGGCGCGCTCGAAGGCGTCCACGACGGCGGCGTTGTGTACTATCTCGTGATAGCAGTACACGGGGGGTTCGAAGGTTTGAACCATCCACGTCAGTGCCTTGATCGCCATCTCGACACCAGCGCAGAAGCCACGCGGCTCGGCCAGCAGCACCTTGGGCATCATGCATTCGAGGATAGGGGGCATCGGGTCTGCAACATGGACGGGTACCATCGAAGCACCGATGCCAAATCCCACTGTTATTGAGATTGTGAGCGACAGTCCCGCCGCTGAGGCGGGGCTTTCCGTCGGCGCGGAACTTGTTGCGGTCAACGGCATCGTGCCAACCGACGTGATCGAGTATCAGCAACTCGTCGATGACGCTGATCCTGAGTTGACGATCCGTGACGGCGACGGCCAGCGGATCATGCTGTTGAGCAAGAATGCGGGAGAACCACTTGGGATCAGGCTGTCGTCGTCGATCTTCGACCGGGTGCAGACGTGCGACAACCACTGCGAGTTCTGCTTCATCTACCAGCTCCCACCCGGCATGCGTGAGTCGCTCTACTTGAAGGATGACGACTATCGCCTCTCGTTCCTGTACGGCAACTTCACGACGCTGACCCGTTTCACCGAGCTCGACCTCGCACGGGTGGTCGAGGAGCGCCTCGGGCCCCTCTATGTCTCGATTCATGCCACCGATCCCGAGGTACGCACCCGCATGCTCCGCAACCCGCGCGGGGCGACGTCACTACGCTGGCTTCGAGCGCTGCTGGACCACGACGTCACCATTCACGGGCAAGTGGTGCTGTGCCCAGGAATCAACGGAGGGTCCGTGCTCGATCGGACCGCGGCCGAGCTTCTGGCTCGCTACGGCGGCCTCGCCTCGGTCGGTATCGTGCCGTTGGGTCTTTCCCGTTACAACGCCGAGGAGAACCTGAGGGTTCACACACCGGAGGAGGCGGCTGCTGATCTCGATACGATTCACTTCTGGCAAGAAGAGGCGATGCGCCGAATCGGCAGGAGATTGTTCTTCGCATCCGACGAGTTGTACCTCGTTGCGAACCGGCCGATACCGAAACGTGCGACCTACGAGGGCTTCCCGCAGCACGAGAACGGCATCGGAATGATTCGAACGTTCATCGACGAGATCGAGACGTTGTCCGGCGGCGGGGGCGCCGAGGTTCCGGTCGCAACGGGGGAGTGGAGAACGATCCCATCCGCCTCAGGTGAGGGATACCGGGCCCCCCGGCACACCGGCTCCGATCCGTCGGCGGAGGATGGCCCTGTCGGTGTCCTCACCGGCGTGTACGGGGCCGCAGCACTGGAGCCACTTGTCCCTCAGCTCGAGCGGCTCAGCGGCCGGTCGCTGCACATCCTCGCGGTCCAGAATCGGTTCTTCGGCGGGAACACTGCCGTCGCCGGCCTTCTCGTCGGGACAGACGTCAAAGAGGCGATCAGCAACAACACCAGCCCGGTGGCGCGATATCTCCTTCCGGATGTGGCGCTGTCCGGAGACGTCTTCCTCGACGACATGTCGCTCGGCGACCTTCGCGCTGCCTCCCCGGTCCCAATCATCGTCACTCCGGCCACCGCCGGGGGCCTCATCGAAGGAGCTGCCACATGAGTCGACTTCCGGTTGTTGTCATCCTCGGCCGACCGAACGTCGGCAAGTCCACGCTGGTCAATCGCATCGTTCGCCGCAAGGCAGCGGTCGTCGATCAGCAGGCCGGAGTGACTCGAGACCGGCGCGAGTTCATGGCCGATTGGGGCGGTCGGGATTTCGTTGTGATCGACACCGGGGGGTGGGAAGCCCGGCCGGGGGAGGAGCTCACGGCGGACATCCGGGAGCAGGCGGAGATTGCGGTCGGAGGCGCCGATGTTGTCGTGTTCGTGACCGACGGGACTGCCGACCTGACCGATGACGACGTCGGCGTGGCGCGTATTCTCCAACACAGCGGTGTTCCATACGTCTTTGTCGCGAACAAGGTCGATGGCCCGGCTGTGGAGGGCGATCTTGCCCATCTGTGGTCGCTCGGTCTCGGGGAGCCATTCCCGGTCTCCGCGCTTCATGGGCGCAATACCGGCGAATTCTTGGAACGGCTCGTCGAATTGTTGCCGGAATCAGGTGATGCGGTCGCCGACAACGCAATCGCGAGCCTCGCGATCATCGGCCGCCCCAACACCGGGAAGTCCACGTTGCTGAATCGACTGGCAGGTGAGGACCGGGTGCTGGTTTCCGACGTCCCGGGCACGACGAGGGACCCGATCAATCTCGTGGTCGATTTGGACGGCGAGCCGTTCGAGATTATCGACACGGCGGGAATCAAGCGCCGTACCAAGATCACCGACGAGGTCGAGCGATACGCCGTGATGCGCGCTCGCGAGGTCCTGAGTCAATCTGATGTCGCTTTGATGATGATCGACGGCACCCGGGGCGCTACGCACCAGGAACAGCGTCTCGCCGAGGAGATTGTCAATGCCGGCGCCGGGCTGATCCTCGTTCTCAACAAGTGGGACATTCGGAATGAGGAAGAACGTCTCCACACTGAGGACTCGGTCGCCGACCGCCTCGCATTCGTCGACTGGGCTCCAATCCTTCGCGTGTCAGCCCAGACCGGGTCGCGTCTCGTGCGCCTACCGGCCGCCGTGCGAGTGGTGCTGGAGAACCGCCGGCGCCGGATTGCGACGCCGGAGCTGAACCGCCTGACCCGCTCGTGGCAGGAGGCGCATCCACCTCCGGTGCGGAAGAACAAGCGGCCCCACATCATCTACGCCGTACAAGCGGAGACCGAACCCCCGACGTTCATCTTGTTCGTCCGCGGCGGCGACCTCGCCCCCGACTATCTCCGCTTCATCGAGCGTCGTCTGCGAGAGACGTTCGAATTCACGGGTACACCCGTTCGGGTTGTGGCCCGCAAGCGACCGAGGAGGGAGACATGACCGGATCCCTGAGCGACCGATTCCATGTGGCCACCGACCACGCCGCAACCGGGGGGCCAGAGCGTTATCACGACCAATTGAAGGAGCGCGGCAAGCTCTTCGTCCGTGACCGGGTTGATCTTCTGTTGGATCCCGGATCGTTCGTGGAGGACGGTCTGCTCGCGAACGCTGAGACGGACGATCATGGAGCAGACGCCGTCGTCACAGGACGCGGGACCATCGACGGTCGGCCGGCGCTGGTGATCGCGAATGACCCGACGGTGAAGGCTGGAAGCTGGGGCCGCCTCACCGTCGAGAAGATCATTCGCGCGCTCGAGGCTGCATACGACGAGCTGCTTCCGGTCTTCTTCCTGGTTGACTCGGCCGGGGCAAGGATCACTGATCAAGTTGATCTGTTCCCCGGTCGCCGGGGTGCCGGGAAGATCTTCTACAACCAGATCCGACTCTCCGGCCGCGTCCCACAGATCTGCTGCCTCTTCGGCCCATCGGCTGCAGGCGGCGCCTACATCCCATCGTTCTGCGATGTTGTCGTGATGGTCGACGGACGCGCATCGATGTACCTCGGTTCACCGCGGATGGCCCAAATGGTTATCGGTGAAGAGGCCACGCTCGAGGAGATGGGCGGGGCTCGGATGCACTGCGAAGTCTCCGGATGCGGCGACGCCCTCGTCACAAGCGACGAGGAAGCCATCGCCTGGGCACAGCAGTACTTCAGCTACGTCGCTGACCACACCCGCGTGCTGCCTCCCGCCTATGCCCCCGAACCGCCGGAGGAGGGATACCGGCCGGCCGAGATCCTGCCTGAGGATCCGAAGGCTGTCTACGACATGACGACGTTCCTCAGAGGGATCGTCGACGCAGGAACACTCTTTCAGATCAAGGAGCGCTATGCCCGCGAGATCATCACGGCGTTCGGTCTGCTGGATGGAAAACCGGTGGGGATCGTTGCATCACAGCCGAATCATCTCGGCGGTGTCCTGTTCGTCAAC